>JAUJON010000055.1 GCA_030447595.1 Thermosynechococcaceae cyanobacterium YX3bin19 | reverse complement strand
AGAAGGGGGCAAATTTTTCTAGGGCCATTTCTACCTGATGCGCCGCGGGGGCCATCAGGCAATCGTAGTAATAGCGCCGATCCTCCACCAGATCTTGCCATCTCTCATCAAACACTTGCTCATCACAGACATGGGCCCCAAATAGCTTATCGGTAAATAGAATTTCGGTCTGTGGGTCGTAGGTACACAGTCTATCCGGCCAGCGAGGGCTAGGGGTGAAGATAAATTGCAACTGGTGACCTTGACCTAAGTCGAGGGTTTCTTCCCCCCGTACCCCTAAAATTTTTAACTGGCAATCCGGTAGGAGGGAGCGTAAGCTGATCGCAGCAGGCTTGGAGCACACAAAGGTGAGTTGTGGTGCTAGCTGCAACAACGCCTTGAGCGTTACCGCTCGATTAGGATTGACATGTCCCAGAATCACGTATTCTAGCTGTTTCAGGTTGAGGTGCTTCTGTAATTCCGCCAGGTAGATGGCAGTAAACGACTCCCCAGGTGGATCGATCAGGGCAGTGTAGGACCCTTGAATCAAATAGGAGTTGGCAGTCGTGCCCCGTTGTAGGGAGTATTCAATCTCAAATTTGAGCCGGTCCCAGGTGCGCGATCGCAGAATGAATGTATCTGAGCCAATCGCAACAACTTGGACATCCCGTTGCAGAGTCTCTAGTGTAGATTTCATAGTAGGGAGAGGATAGATGGCACAGTTGATAAAACTGCTGCTGCAGTTAAAAACCTAGTTGGATATTTTCAGAGGCATTCAATGCTCGGATGAATCGAAAATGGGAGAGAGAGATCGCTCATCACTGAGGTTCACTGGTTCACCAGTCCGGCCCAAGTCAAACAATCATTTCAATACTGCAAACCAAGAAGAGTAGAGGTAAGAGTTGATGTCCAGCAGCTAAAGCCAGACCAGTAATACTCTCCCGGCTAACCTCCCTTCAGCCTTCCCGCCCCAGCAGGCCAGTGTTGTCTGCACTCACTCCAGCTACGTGAGCGTTGAGGTTAAGAGCACCATTCGTCTCTAGCGGGTCAAGGGCTGCCGGAACTTTCTTGGTTGAAAAATGTCGCTCCGGGTCAACACCACTGAAGGTTGGCGGTATCCAGACTCGCACTATCAACAGTATCGCCATCACTAGCAAGAAGGCACAGGCAGATAATATCTGGCTCCAGGGGGATTCCAGGACGCCTCGCACAATCACTTCTCGCAGCACGGATACAATGGACACCTCGACAGCTACCCCAATCGAAACCCGTTGCTCCTGCAAGTAAATGATCAAGAGTCGGAATAACTCGACCAAGATCAGCAGGAACAGGATATCGGATGTCACTGCTTTGAAGTTAAGGGGAGGCAGCAGTGAGATGAACAGGGCGCGTAGTTGGATCGCCATGACGGAGAATAGACCGATACAGAGGGAAACCACAATCAAGTCTTGAACGGTTTCAAGCACACGCACCACGCGATTGCGGTTCAACTGTTCGTACCAGGGAATGGGGCTATTCGAGGGCTTAAGCATTTCAGGTTCCTTTAGTAGGAGTGAGTGGTACTGGAAGGGATGGTTCGTTCATCCGTGACTGAACTAATAATGATTGCCGATCTTGCGATGGTGAACCGCTGTCAGCCCCTCAGTTTTAGAAACACGACCCGACTGAATCGTGCTGTAAACAATCCAGTGGTCACTGCACTCCATCCGGCTAACCACTTGGCACTCTAGGTAGGCCAGCGCTTCAGCTAGGACTGGAGCATTGTTTACTGAATAGGTTTTCACACCCGCAAAGCGATCGCTACCGGGGGCAAAGCGCTTCAGGAAATGTTTGATCAGCGCCTGGGACTTGCCCTCTTCCAGGATGTTGAGCACAAAGCGATCACCCACATGCAGCAAAGACTCCATGGCTCGATCTTTGGCTACAGCAACCGTGATGCCCAAGGGCTTGAAACTGGTTTGCGAGACCCAGGAAGCAACCATGGCTCCCGTGAGATCATCTCGCTCAGCCGTCAGAATGTAGAGCCCACTGCTCAACCGGGCGACTGCTTTCTCCAGCTCCGTATCGAAAGCCTTCATTTGCTTAATGCTGCGGTCGCGGGATAGCCACTGTCCTAAGTCTGTTCCGGCTTCTTCACACAACTGGTAGGTGGCAGCTGTGGGCGTTTCCTTGATGATGATTGGGGGGAAAGCAGGAGTTAAGCCCAAGTCCCGGAACTTGTTGACCAGCGGATATACCGATTCACTATCCACACCCCCAGATTCAAATACTCCCACCGATTGCTTGGCTTTAGCAGTAGCCAGGATGGTACTGATAGCCGTTTGAATGGCAACCTCGTTCGTCGGTGGAGTGCCAATCACCAGTCCCGCGGCCAGGCTGACAAGTTCTTTTACCTCATGCGGATCTGCCGACTTCAGATCCATCATTTCCACGGCAACACCCGTTTTCATAACCCCATGGGCGATCGCCTGGGAGAGACGGTCACCAAACCCGTAATCAGAAATATAAAAAACAGCAACGGTTGTCTCTGCTTTGGCTTGCGCTTGACTCCACTGGTGATAGCGATTCGTTAGTTCCTGAACGTTATGGCGTAATAGGGGGCCGTGACCCGTGGCGATCGTGGCGATGGACTCCAACTGCTCCATTCGTTTAAGAGCGGCTAGCACCGAGCGGGCATTGGGCCCCATCAAGCAGTCGTAGTAATACCGAAAATCCGCTTCAATCAAGGCTAAGTCTTGATCAAAGATTTGCTCGTTGCAGTAGTGCATTCCAAATGCATCACAGGTATAGAGAACTTGCGTTTTGGTGTCATAGGTGAATATTGTGTCCGGCCAGTGCAGGTTAGGCGCGATCACAAATTCCAGCTCGTGCCCGTTACCCAAGTCCAGGCGATCACCGTTCTTTACGATCTGCCGTGGGAAGGGCTGATGCACCATGTCTTCTAGAAACTGAATCGCTACCTTTGACCCCACCACTGTTGCTTGAGGAGCTAGCGCCAAGACATCTCGCACTAAGCCGCTGTGGTCTGGTTCTGTATGGCTAATGATCAAGTAGTCGATTACAGCCGGGTTAATCGTCTGGGTTAGTGACTCCAAATACCGTTGACGAAACTTTTCGTGGGACGTATCCACTAAGGCAGTTTGCTAACCGCGCATCAAAAAGGAGTGGTAAGTTGTGCCGTTTTGCAGCCCAAAATCAATATCAAAGCGAACTCGATCCCAATCTAACGACCGAATTGCCGTTGTATCAGGGGCGATTTCTAGGAGCTGCATTTCTAGCGGTGATGCTGGAACCGATTTGTAAGTTCAACCATAGATAATTTCCCCAAAATTTACTTGATATCATTGTTTTTATCTATACTTTTTTCTCGTTCTAAGCTAAGAAGCTAACTCTTTATCACTGCTGTGGGCAGCAAGAGCCCCCTTACGGCTTAGACTTTCACTTATCTGATGCTGTACGTTGAGCTTTTCCTACAAACGTCTTCCAGAAGTGCTTGGCGACACCTTTGCTTCTAAATTTGGTTTTTTGATTTCCAGATTCACGCTTTGGAGGAACTTACTCGTTAACTATCAATGACCTGATGGTAGTTCTAAATATTTATAGGCGCAAGCTATTAATCTAAATACGAGTGATTGGTTATCTATGATTTTATAGCTGAAAGATAGTAAAGACGGCATCAACTATAGGTCCACATAGCGAACTAAAGGGTTGTGTCGTGTTGTAAGCAAGAGGAGAACCCTTCACCAAGAATTCAAGTAGTAGCCCAGGAAGAAGGTTGTTATAAATTGCTCGTCAAGGTAACCTTCATACGTGGGAAAAGATGTTTTTACCACACGAGGCTATCGTCTTCGAGCAAGGATGGTACAAGAAGTGGTGAACACTACGGATGCCCCTGATTACGAACCGCAGGAGTATTGATAGCCCAATCAAGCCATTTGTCTGAGTAGTGGCCTAATATACGATTTGCTATTTGAGATTTGGAGTGTTAGAAAAATGTTTTTTCATCTACGGCGATGGTCTTTGAGCTACCGGAGGCAATCCCGACGAGCTATGGCCTTTGCAGTCATGGGCTGCCTCACCTTGCTCGTCATAGTTAGTTTTGGAGGACTGCGGGTTCTGGCTCAACGACCACCTATCCTCTCTGACTCCCCAGCAACAGTCGCTCAAACGCCAGATTTGGGACGGCACTTCAAAAACTTGGGGTTTGAGGGGTCGATCTTGATTTACGACTCAAAGAATAACCGAACCTACGAGCACAATCCCCAACGCAACGCAACGGCATTCCGCCCGGCTTCAACGTTCAAAGTTTTCAACTCGCTGGTCGCTTTAGAAACAGGTGTTATTCCTGATGATGTGGCGATCCTCACCTGGGATGGAATTAACCGGGAGCTTGCTGCCTGGAATCACGATACGAATATGCGTCAAGCTCTCAAGAATTCAACCGTCTGGTTCTATCAAGTGCTGGCCCGCAGAGCTGGACATGAACGGATGCAGCGATTTATTAATCAGGTTGGCTACGGCAATCGTCAGATTGGCACTACCAAGGATATTGATCGCTTCTGGTTAGAAGGACCATTGCAAATTACACCCAAGGCGCAGATTGAGTTTTTACAGAAATTATATCGAGGTGATTTGCCCTTCTCGAAACGGACAATGGATCTCGTCAAAGACATCATGGTGTTTGAACAAACTCCAGACTACACCCTGCGAGCAAAAACGGGCTGGGTCCGCAGCACTAGTCCAGAACTTGGTTGGTTCGTGGGCTATCTAGAGCAAAATAACAACGTCTACTTTTTTGCGACCAACATCAACATCCGTAAACCGGAAGACACATCTGCTCGGATTGAGATTACCCGGCGCAGCCTTAAGGATCTAGGGTTACTGTAAATTACATTGCTCCTACAAGCAGCGCAACTCAGTGCCAAACCCTACTCACTCAGGGTTGACGGGCATCAAGGGGAGGTGTGAACAGAACTGACCGGTAACCTGAACCTAGCACCAGCGGTTCGAATGAAGGTACACCACTGAAAAGCCATAGATATGACTATCCAAGAAGGTTTTGCATCTGACCTTATACTTCATGTGAAGTGAGAACCGCTGTAAGCTGTTGGAACAGGTTCATGCCAGCAAAGAGTCTCTTGACGTCAGGAGAAACGTTGTGCCGACAATAGCGGAACTCGCGATCGCTCATCAAACCTTGCAAACAGAACTAGCTGAGTGCCAGCAACAACAGGAAGTGTTGCGCGAAGAGCTGACGCTCCTCACCGCTATCCTCAATGCCGTGGAGTCAATTGTCCTGGTGCTCGACTCTCAGGGAAATATCTTCCGCTGCAACCAGGCCTTTGAACAGGCTACTGGCTACAGGTTTGCTGAGGTCAGAGATCAGCCATTCTGGAATCTGTTTCTCACCGAGGATGAGCGGAAGTCGGTAGAAGCAGCTTTTCGCCAGTTGCAGTCAGGCCAAACCAGCACCTGTGAGAGCGGCTGGATCACTCAGGACGGTCAGCGTTGTATTGCCTGGTCCTACACGCCTTTTTTGGAGGCCGATGGCACCGTCAAGTGTGTAATTGCTACTGGCAGCGACAGGGCTGACCAGCAAAAAGAACAAGCGCAAAAAAGGCTGCAGGAAACGCTAGAGTTGCAGGTGCAGCAAGCGACGTTAGCAAAAGAACAAGAAAAAGCCGCTCAGCAACGAGCCGTAGAACTCGCTAAAGCCAACGAAGTTTTGAAGCAATCGCTCGACGCCTTGGCAACAGAGCCAAATCTAGACAGGTTTTTGGGACAGGTACTGGAGGCGATCGCTGAGCAATTCCAAGCTCCGATAACGGAATACTGGTATCACCCAGTGGGTGACGTCGCCTACATCGGTTTAATGAGTTGGCGAAGCCGGATGCTGAATCGTGAGGAAATCGCTCAGGTGTTTCCCACCCATCCCGGGCTGGCCGGATTCAAAGTTCCGCCACAGTTGAGGGGAAATCAATCACTGCAGCGCCGCACAGATTGCCTAATCTATGACGATCACAGCACGAATCCCTTCACTCAACATCTAGAGTGGATAGCCCATTGGCTTGTGCCGCAAGGATTAGTCAAAGAGATCAATATGCCAATGGCTCTTGGGGACAGCACGATTGGGGCACTCGTGATTCGTCTTCCTTCTGAGCATCAATTCACGCCTCAACAGATCGAACTGGCACAGGCATTAGCGCATCAAGCAACCTTGGCCATTCAACTGACCCAACTGGCAGAAAAGGCCAAACAAGCAGCGTTAGCAAAGCTTTCTGAAGGAACCGCCCGCGAGCAAGAAAAAGCCGCTCAGGAACGTGCTGCCGAACTGGAGCATCTCAATGCGGCACTGAACCGTGAAACCGCAGAACGCCGTTGGGCAGAAAGCATTATCCGCAGTCAAAACCAAGCGCTGACACGCTCACTGGAGTTGCTGTTACAGGAATCCAATGTCCCTGGGCTGCTAGGCGCACTGCTGACAACGTTGGTCGCGGAGCTCAATTGTCATGCTGCCAACATCTGGTTGCTTAACGACGATGCGACCGACATCACCTTGTGGACCATTTATGTCGCTGGGCAGCTATTTGTATTTCCGGAGAAAACGCTACCACCCCATTTATCACTTCCAGTGCAGCAGATTGCCGAAACCCTGTTATCTGTTAAAGAAGGCTGGCGACAAACAGTGCATTATTTGGCAGACGATCCCCGCCTGCCGCCGCGGCTTCGAGAATTTCACCACCAGTATGGTATCAGCGATGTCTTCGGCGTCCCTCTACTTCTGGGCGATCGCACGCTCGGCTGGTTGAACTGTGTCCTGACAAGGGAGTCGTCCCCGATTACGCCGGATAAACTTGCTTTTCTGGAAGCAACTGCTCATCAAGCTACTCTCGCCCTGCAACTCGACCGTTTAGCCGAGGAGGCGAAGCAGGTTGCTATTGCCCGTGAACAAGAAAAAGCCGCACAAGAACGCGCCACAGAGCTGGCACAAAACAACGCGCCTTTGGCGGTAGAAGACAGAGAGCGCCAGCGGGCTGAGCAGGTATCACGAGGGCAGACGGCAGCTCTGATCAAGACGCTTGCGGTTCTAGCGGCAGAGCCAGTCTTAGACAACTTTTTAGGCTACGTGCTGCAGGCGATCGCCGAGCAGTTGGGTGAGCCTTCAGGGGGAATCTGGCTCTATGACGAAACGTATAGCACGACAATCCTGCACATCAACTATGAGAATGGAGACATCCAGCGAGGGGAGCAGATCACCCGTCCTGGCGGTATCCACAATGTGATCAGGCAGTGGGATGCGGAATACATGCAGCTGCTGTGGCAGCGGAAGATCCTGATTCAGGATGTCCAGCAGTTTTCTGGATTGCCAGAATACGCACCCTATCATGCCTACAACCAGCAGCAGGGGATTAAAAGGATTTTGGTTATTTCCCTCTTCTTCGGCGAAAAATTTCTGGGTAACATCACCTTGCGGAGTAGGAGGCAACGCGACTACAAACCGGAGGAGTTAGAGCTGGCCCGCGTACTGGCCTACCAAGCTACCTTGGCGATCCAGCTTACCCGGCTGGCTGAGCAAAGCCGCCAGACTGCTGTGCTAGAAGAGCGCAACCGCATGGCACGAGAGATCCATGACACTCTGGCCCAAGCCTTTACAGGAATTGGCATGCAGCTGGAAGCCGCCAACCGCTTTCTGACGACCAAACCCGATCAGACCCGCTCCTGTATTGCCCGTGCCCACAAGCTGGCATACTCTGGCCTAGCAGAAGCGCGGCGCTCCGTGTGGGCTTTACAACCAGAAGCCGCCGAGTACAGCGATCTACCCACCGCGCTGAGGCGCATTGTCGAGCAGCTGACGGCGGAAACATTCATGCGGGCAAAAGTCTGGGTCCAAGGTACACCGCGCCCCTTACCCCCTGATTTCGGTATGAACCTGCTGCGGATTGGGCAGGAAGCACTCACGAATGCCCTTCGCCACGCCCAAGCTCAGGTAGTAAACATTACAATTACCTATGAGCCACATCAGATTCAGCTATGCGTGCAGGATGACGGACAGGGATTTGACCCCCAGCAGCAAGCGAGTCACAGCGGCTTTGGACTAATGGGCATGCAGCAGCGGGCCCACCGCCTCGGCGGTACCTTGACGATTATCAGCCAGCCGGGAAGTGGTACCCAGGTGAGCGCAGTAGTTCCGATTGCTGAGGTCTAGGGCCAGGAGGAAGCATGGAGGCGGGAAATCCAATTCGCATTTTGCTTGCCGATGACCATCCAGTGGTGCGCGAGGGGCTGGCACTCATCCTGGATAATGAAGACGATATGACGGTGGCTAGTCAAGCCAGCAATGGTCACGAAGCCGTCGAGTTATTTCGCCAGCAGCAACCAGATGTGGCCCTGCTAGACCTACGGATGCCCGGACTGAATGGGGTAGAAACCATTACTGCCATTCGTGCTGAGTTCCCAAACGCCCACATCATTCTGTTGACAACCTACGACGGTGATGAGGATATCTACCAGGGACTACGGGCTGGAGCCAAGGCATATCTGCTCAAGGACACTCCCTGCGAAGAAATTCTGGAGAGCATCCGAGCCGTACACACCGGACAGCAACGCATTCCCTCCCCGGTGGGGGTAAAACTGGTTGAGCGCATGGGCATACCTGAATTGAGCGAGCGAGAACGAGAAGTGCTGCAACTGATGTCAGCCGGGAGAAGCAATCAAGAGATTGGCACTGTCCTGTGTATCACTGAGAGTACTGTCAAGTTTCATATCAACAATATTCTGAGCAAATTGCAAGTCCAAGATCGAACCCAAGCAGTGGTTACGGCACTGCGGCGAGGCATTACTCACCTGTAGCGTGCATTCACAGGTGACAGTCGCTCCCCTTAGCGAGAGCGGGGAGTGGCATGAACTTCGGTAATTTTTTACCGATTACAAGCTGCTATTCCTGCGCTGGAAATTGATGGAGCGAGGGAAGAGGGCTGAATCTGCTTGTGGCCGCAGTAGAGCGTACCTGATCGAAAGTTCAGGCAGAGTACTCAACCTAAGGTTAGCTAAGTGCTATCCTTTTTGACTGCTGAAGACAGAACCTTCAAGTGGCGACAACCCCTGGCTTCTCCTCTACAGTGAGCCTAAGTCAAGAATACGTAGTTTTCTGCCCGTTTCAGCGGTCAGTAATACTCTCATTAGCCTTGCGATTCTTCCTCCGCCAAGGTATCCCCGTGAGCCAAGTTAGCTACAGTGACCAACTAACTTTACCCGTGAGAGCGTGCGATCACATTCAAGGCTCAATAGGCGCTCCCATCGTGCTGGTGGAGTACGGTAACTACCAGTGCCCTAACTCTGGCCAGGCTTACGGTATTGTCAAGGAGATCCAGCGACGCCTGGGCCACCAACTCTGTTTTGTGTTCCGCCACTTTCCGCTGACTCAGATTCACCCTCAAGCCCAGAAAACGGCAGAAGCAGCAGAGGTCGCTGACGAACAGGGTAAGTTTTGGCAGATGCATAACACCCTCTTCGAGCATCAGCAGGCCCTAGCAGATGCTGATCTCGTGGAGTATGCCATTGTCCTAGGTCTCAATATCCCTCGGTTCCTCCGGGAGATGTCGGGGCACATTTATGCTGAGCGGGTACAGGAAGACTTGCGGAGTGGTGTGACCAGTGGCGTGAGCGGGACCCCGACCTTTTTCATCAACAGTTTTCGCCACCGCAGCACTTGGAGTTTTGAGAGGTTACTTGCCGCAATTGAAGAGGTTGGTGATACCCAACGAAGGTAGACCGCTGAGAAGCTTTAGAGGGTCACCAACAGAACAACCCACACAGAGGAGGCGACTTGTGCTAATAAACAATAACCGTACGGGAGTTAGCGCTCAAAATCACCTAAAACAGAGGCTGGTGCCACCTCGGGTACCCATTACCGCAACAACGCGAGCCCAAATGGTGGAGCTGCTGGATCAAACACTAGCACTCACCATAGATTTGAAAGCCCTACTCAGGCAAGCTCCCTGGGAGAACAAGGGAATGAACTTTGAGGCGCTTGTCACGGAGTTGGAAGCCTATGTTGACTTATTTACTACCTGGATTAGTGCTTTAGATGAAGCAGCAGCAAAGGCTGGTGCTACGGTCAAGCCTGTGGTGGAGGAACTTCCTGATCTCTCGAGCATTAAAGACCAGGTGACGGCGCTGGCGGATCATCTTGTTCCCTATGCCAAGTCACTCCGAGGCCGCGGCGATCGCCCGGAAGGTTCTCACGCAGAGCAGGGGTTACCGCTCCGAAAAGGGCTGCCAGTTTCAGCAGTGCCTTCCGAGGATGGCACGGCAGCAATCGGAAAAGTCGCCTACCAGCACAAGTCGCAGTTCAGACGTGCCATCTCTAAGGGATTAATCAGACGCCAGAACACCCAAGGCTCCAGTGGGCCGGTGTACTACTTACCTACCTCTGGATCAAGGCAGCCCCCTGCTTGCACTTAAGGGTAGGTAGCACTGCGGTCAAGCGATGTCGGCTGCAACATCCAGAGCCGCAACCGGCGGGAACACAGCCAAACTTGATTTGAGAGTTAACCCACATTCCCCTGTCACTCACGTTTCTACTGCCCTTGCCTGAATTGCAGACTCCTCACCCAAGCAAATGCAAACTATGACCGGGATGACGACTGAAAGCATCATGCAGCGACGCTACCTATTACAGCAGGTACCCCTCCCCCTTACAGCAGTAAAAGGGATGGGCTTGTCGCCTGAGCGTTTCCCACTGGCACTACGGGCTGGGCTGCTCCACCAGGATCTAGCAGCGGGGCAGATCCTGTTCAGTCAGAGTGACCCGGCGTTGGCAAGTTTTGGGGTGGAAAGGGGTCGGCTGCGGCTAGTACGCCATACGCGGGAGGGGAAACCCGTTGTCTTTCAGGTGGTGCGAGCGGGGGAGAGTTTTGCCGAATCTGCTTTATTCCTTGATGTTTATGGCTGTGATGCCGTGGCCGAAGTTCCGTCGCGCGTGCTGACTTATCCCAAACAGCTATTACGCACGGCCTTGCTGGACTATCCTGCCTTAACAACAGATCTTTTCGAGCGGCTGGTTAAACAAAGTCAGGCCCTGCAACAGCGCCTGGAGCTTCGCAGTATCCGGTCTGCCCGCGATCGCGTACTGCAGTACTTGCTCAATGAAGCCCGGCCGGATGAAACGACGGTCTACTTAGACCGGCACCTTAAAGATATTGCCGGTGATCTGGGCCTGACTGCCGAGGTTTTATATCGAACCCTAGCGCGACTGGAGCGAGAAGGTCTCATCCACCGGACGAAGCAACAGATTACCCTGTATTCAGCAGCATAATTTGTAGCCTCAAGACAAATAAAAACAAGGCAGCTCATGGGAATCAACCTTAATGACAGCAAAAACGGTCGGGTCGGTAACCTTGCGATCACCAGGCCGACGCTGTCAGTTCTAGATGCAGTGGCCCTGATTGTCGGTCTAGTGATTGGGGCCGGGATCTTCGAGACTCCGGCCCTTGTTGCCATCAATACCGGCAGTTCAGAGGTGGCGCTGCTCGCTTGGCTGCTGGGCGGTATCATCTCCCTAGTAGGAGCCCTCTGCTATGCGGAGCTAGCAGCAACCTATCCCCATCCCGGGGGCAATTACTATTACTTCCAGCGTGCCTATGGTCGAGGGGTTGCCTTCCTGTTTGCCTGGGCGAGGATGACGGTGATTCAAACGGGCTCCATTGTGCTGCTGGCGTTTGTGTTCGGGGACTATGCCTCGCAGCTATTTCGCCTAGGAGAGTATTCCTCATCTGTTTACGCAGCCGGAGCGATCGCCCTGTTGACATGCTTGAATATCCTAGGGGTGCAGCCGGGAAAGTGGACCCAGAATGGGCTTGCCGCTGCCCAAGTCCTCGGCTTGCTGTTGGTCGTGGTCGTTGGTGCCTTTGCCTCGCCCGCTACGCCTATGCCGGCTGCACCAGCAACTCCCGGAAACTTTGGCTTAGCAATGGTGTTTGTGCTGTTAACCTACGGCGGCTGGAATGAAGCGGCTTATATCTCAGCAGAGCTGCGTTCGGTGGAGCGCAATATCCCTCGTGCTCTGCTGTGGAGCATTGGCATCATCACCGGACTCTACTTGTTAATCAACCTGGCCTTCATTCAAGGGCTAGGACTTACTAGCCTGGCAGCATCGGAGGCGGTAGCTGCTGATTTAATGCGGAGTGCTATCGGAGAGCCGGGGGCAGTGTTTATCAGCCTACTGGTGGCAGTAGCCACATTGTGTTCCACCAACGCCACGATTTTTACCGGTGCCCGTTCCAACTACGCCCTGGGGCGGGACTTTCCGTTGTTTCGCTTTCTAGGATACTGGCGCGATCAAGTCAATACACCCGCCAATGCACTGGTGGTGCAGGGAGCCATTGCCTTGGGGTTGGTCCTCCTGGGGACTCTGACCCGCAGTGGGTTTGAAACAATAGTGGACTATACTGCCCCCGTATTCTGGTTCTTTTTCCTGCTCACTGGGGTGTCACTATTTGTGTTACGAGTGCGGGAACCGACAATTGAACGCCCCTTCCGGGTGCCCCTCTATCCCCTGACTCCCCTGCTGTTTTGCCTCATTAGTGTTTACATGCTGCAGTCCAGCCTGGCCTACACAGGATTTGGAGCTTTGGTGGGTGCGGCAGTGCTGGCAGCGGGTGTGCCGCTGCTGGTGTTAGCACGGTCTCAGAATAACAACTAATACGGAGAAACCAATGATACTTCAACGAATCCTGGGAGTACTGGCAATCAGCGCCAGTGCGGCCAGCCTTGGAATTGCGGGTTGCACTCCAGCCAGCCAAACCATTGCTGAGACCTCCCAAGCTCAGACTAAGATTCAGAGTCCCCAACCCGAGGCTGCGCCTCTATCCCCTGCAACTCGTGAACCCGATGTAGTCTACGTCCCAACACCACCAGAAGTGGTAGAGGAAATGCTGAGACTGGGGAAAGTATCGAAAGACGACGTGCTCTATGACCTTGGCAGTGGAGACGGGCGAATTCCCATTACAGCTGCACAAAAATTTGGCACCCGGGGCGTCGGTATCGACATCAACCCGGAGCGCATCCGTGAAGCGAATGCCAATGCCCAAAAAGCAGGGGTGACTGACCTCGTAGAGTTTCGCAATCAAGACTTGTTCGAGACTAACTTTAGCGAAGCAACCGTGGTCACGCTTTACCTGCTGCCGGATCTCAACGTCAAGCTGCGGCCGGAGCTATTTCGCCAGCTCAAGCCCGGTACCCGCATCGTCTCCCATGATTTTGATATGGGTGATTGGAAACCAGAGCGGGTGGTGCAGACGCCTGATGGCTCCACTGTCTATCTGTGGACCATCCCTGAGGAAATTCCAGCCAATTTGCGATAGCGCAGGACGTAAAGCGGCACTCTTTGAGCGAGAGCGGCAGCAGAAATTGCCAGTCGCTCTCAGGCCCAACCGCCGCAGGAAGATAGTCCTATTAAAATGCGACGGATAGCAGGAAGGCAATCAAGCTGAGCGTGCGGCCCGAGGGTGACGGCCATCACTTTCACTCCCATCCTGGTTGATACAGCTAACGCTGGCTCAGGCGATTACCGTACTTAACCAGCAGGTCTTTGACTCTGAGAACTTTTTGCAATACAACCGACTGGATGTGGGATGCTTTACTGTGCTCTTTCCGGTAAAATGACTTTCTCCATTAAGTATTCGATAGTCTTTTGCTTGATCCAACCTCGGGCTGCAAGAATTTCACCCAGGCGAATGCCGCTGGTTGTTTGATCTGCTAAAGCAGTATCAATCTGAGCCGGAGTTACTAGGTCTGCCTCAACCAGATAGTTACCTAAACACTTGAGCGGCCTTTGTAACTGATTGCCTTTCAGAAAATCAATCACCGCCTCCTGGGTTTGAAAGTAGTGAGGAGCACCATCACTGGCAACCGTGTACCAGCTACCTAGAGATGGACCACTATCACTATGCCAGGCGATTACTCCTAAAGACTGGTCCTCCCAAAAGGCTTCGTATTCCTTGTACTCAGTGCCATCTAAAGTGCATTTCAGTTTGATGCCCTGCATCTCTTCAGCCTGCTAGTAGGGATTTTTGTTGCTTTAAACCTAGTCACCAAGGGTCGATCACTGCTAGCTGACATCCCTTAATAAATGCTAGTTAATGCTTTCTGCTTGACAGAAGGTTACTGCCCAATCTGGCCAGATCTCGCCAATCAGCCTTAGCTCTTCCCAGGTCATAAGCCGGGCAGCCTGCTCGGCTTTACGAAAGCCTACCCCGGCTCCAATCAGCTGATTTTTGTAGGACTCCTCTAGACGGTCAGTTTTCATGGACAACTCCTCTACCACTAAAAATTTGATTCTCCTTACCTTTTATGGTGTTAATCCCGTTTCTGTCTATAACCTAGGGCACATTTCTCAAAATAGGTTCGCATCTCTAGTTCTATGCTCGGTAGCTGGAACGCAGTGCTCGACGTTAGCTAGACCATAGCCTTTGGCCAAGATGGGCTCTTGCCAATTTTGAACAAACGCCAGGGATGTGCTCTTAGGCCATCGTGGTCTGCATGTAATCATCAATGTGACCTGAAGTGCTGGCTGCTCAGCAAGTATGTAAGTTGATAATGTCAAAAATTCTAAAGGCAGTGTTGTATATACGACAGGACATTACTCCAACTAACTAGATGGGTATGCTGCTACCAGGAGGAAGGGAAATTATGAAACGCTCAATTGTTGGAGTAGCGCTCGTGATAGGACTAAGTTCCTGCGATCAGCAGGCTGAACTTTCATTCAAATTGAATTCCACAGATAACCCAGTACCTAAACCAGCAAATAGTCCTAAGGAAGAACTGGGTAGTGCTGCTCCCATTATTGGTACCAGCACAAAACCTGCGGCTAGAACCTCTAACTACTACACAGGAAAAGCTTTAGGGGGACAAAGCATTAATCTAGAGGCAAACTCTATCTCTCAGTTAAATTACCCCAGTGTTACTTTTGTCTACTACCTGGGGAACCAGCGAATTCGGAGCCAGGCGAACTGTGAAGCTGGAACTTGGACCACCTTCCCTGAGAAAGCTGTCCATACTCCTCAGTCTGAAGCAACTCAAAAAATGGTGAATATTGTTTGTGGGGGTAAGGCTCCTAGTTCAACCGCTAGAACGGGGATAGCCAGCGTGTTTGATCCTCCATCGAACGTTAGGATTAGCCCGAATGGTCCTATCCTCTGTTCCATTAGAGAGCGCTCCACTGTCAATGTCTATGGCTCTGCAGGGCCTTGGTACTACACCGATATCTGTGGAGAGACCGGAGTGATCCACTCCAGCCAAATTAGATTCTAGGATAATGCTTCCTAGCTAACCAACTGCTGCATCCCAAAATGCTTAAACTAATCAACCCATGCTCTGTAGCAGCTGTATTAATGCCTCAATCTAGGGCTAGCTGTAGCGACTGCATCAAAGCCTGAGCCCGATGAGTAATTGCTGACCAATTTCCTGACTCTAGAGCAGATTTGGGAAACAGATGGCCGGCAAGGCCCACTCCCACAGCTCCAGCAGTAATAAAGCTGGCGGCATTTTCCAGCGTCACCCCTCCAGTAGGAATCAGGGGAATGTGGTTGAGAGGTTCGCGAAGGCTTTGAATGTAGCTTGCCCCGCCTACCGCTTCAACAGGGAATACTTTGACACTACTAGCACCAGCCTGCCAGGCAGTAATGATTTCTGTGGGCGATAGGGCACCGGGAATAATAGGAACTTCATACTCCAGTGCTGTTTGAATCAGTGTTGCATCCACATGGGGGGTGAAGAGAAACTGAGCCCCAGCAGCGATCGCCTCGCGAACTTGATGAGCGTCGAACAGAGTACCTGTGCCAATAGTACAGGTGGGCAAGTCCGAGCGTAGTTGAGCGATCAGTTCAGCCGCCCGGTCGCTCTTCCAAGTAACCTCAATCAGGCGCATACCACCAGCAGCGACCGCGATCGCCATCTGCTGACCCGTAATCATCTGGGAGGCTCGAATCACTGCGATCGCTCGATACTGCTCGATCAGCTTGAGCCAAGATTGACGAGACATCTCCACTATTTGCTGCTTGGCTTGGGTACTGAGGTTGCCTAAAGACAAAGCTTATCCTGGCCAACTGCGGTCTAAATTATCCTGAGTCTCTGC
>JAUJON010000054.1 GCA_030447595.1 Thermosynechococcaceae cyanobacterium YX3bin19 | reverse complement strand
CCAGGTTCCTGGGGAGGAAGCTCGATCGTCTCCTCGCCACTTGATAGCCTCTCACCTGACGAGCTGACATCGTTTCGTAACGGCTTCCGTCAAATGCAAGCTATCCGCGACAACAGGGGATATAACTATCTTGCAGGTTTGCACGGTACCCCAGGAAATTATTGCTGGCATTTGGACCAGCCACCATTAGTATTACCTTGGCATCGTGCCTATCTCTATACCTTTGAACAATATCTTCGCGACCAAATCCCTACATTAAGTGTTCCATGGTGGGATTGGACATCAAGCAATTCACGTACTATCGGATTGCCATTGGCCTTTAGCACTCCCACCGCAGAGGATGGTCAGCCTAACCCATTGTCCAAATCTCGTATTAACGTACCCACTGCCAATCCACCCCTTAATCGAGATACCCGTCGATTCCCTAGGTCTCCTAGTGAATTACCCTTACCTATCGAGGTGACGGCACTTCTTGACTTATCAGATTTTCGGGACTTCTCAGTACAAGTCCGCCAAATTCACAATCGTATCCATGGCTGGGTTGGCGGATTACAAATGGATGGGGATACCCCAGTCAGCGGTGACATGGGGTTAGTTGCTACTGCAGCCTTTGACCCAATTTTCTTTCCTCACCACTCTATGATTGACCGAATCTGGTATCTGTGGCAGGTACAGCATGGGAATAACAACATACCGCAAGAGATCCTTAGGACCGTGCTGCAGCCCTTCAATATGACTGTAGCCGAGGTTCTGGACATCAACCAATTGGGATACCAATATGCAGTAGGCCAAGTCAACATTATTGTTGGGAGCTAAACGAGCATGGCATGCAAGTACACATCACAGTCGTTACAGCTAGGAGCAAGTTTTCGGGAAGATCAGTTCTACCGTGCAGATATCGAATTTCATGGAATTGATCACTCTGGAGCCACGTTCGAGGCACGGATTTTCTTCAACAATCCTGACGCAACCGATATAACAGAGAACACAGTGGAGAATGGTTATGCAGGCTCCTTTTATATCTTCGGCCACGGCGGGTGTTTTGGTGATGCCGGTCATTGCAATCCTAGGGGGCTACGCACCTACGACAAAAGACCGTCCCATCCTCTGACCTTGACAGATGCAACCGTAACAGTGACTAATGCCTTAAGAACAGCAGCCAGACAAGGTAGTGAGCTCACTGTCACCGTCGTTCCGGTTATCACGTCAGCTAACGCGTTATGCGACCTGGAGGAGTGCCTTAAATTCAAAAATTTTAACATCGTTATCTACGGTCACCCTAACAGTGACCTAGAAGCTCAGGTCGCGCATGCTTAAGCTCTAACACGCCATCAACGACCGGCAGGATGACAAGTATCGCGTTGGGTTTGAAACCAACGGTAAGCATGCTACTAAATTCAGCGCCGGAAAAATTCTAAAGGTTGAGTTCGTCGAAGGCTGTGATTGCGGCGGTAGTGGTTTCCCGAAAAAGCTTCGCTAACGCTAAGCCTACCTGTATCCAGTTAATTCCATTCGCCATCAGGTAACAGCGTACCTCCCAGGCGGTAAATCTTGTTTGGAGACATTAAGTAGGCCCAGGCCGAGCCAAGAGGTTGCTGGGTGGGGTTAAAAATTTCAATCACTTGTCGGTCGTATAGATTTTGATCCGGCGATTCTCCTGCGGAGACGCTACAAGATCGCCCCTCCTGATAACCTTCATACTCATCTAGCACCCTAAGAACTTTAGGATCGCTCAACGTCAGAACAAAGCCACGGACCCAACCGTTGCCAAGAGTCATGGCCGGGTAGCCAGCAGGTAGGCTAAACAATTGACCTCGGGTGATCGCGTAGGTGGCTTCAATTATCTTGCTGGCGCAGTAAAGCTGATAATTTACTTCACCCGGTTTTAGGGTGCCGTAGACAAATACCTTTAGCAGATCAAATCCTTTACCCACGCTTAAATCGATCCTATTTATACAAATTTTTGCACTTGAACAACGTTAAACTATCTCTAATAAAGTCAACTAGCTCTACACCACAGGTTATGCCAACCTATGCGGTTTGATTTGCACAAGTCCCTGGATATGCTTGATCTGCGTCAGTTACCTGCAGACTGGATTGGCCTGCGAGAAGTGACTGAGACAACTACGACTCGTTTTGTCCGGGATAGCAAACCTCAAAGCAACGACAAGCACTTTACCCAGGGTGTAATGGTCGAGGTATTGGCCCACGGGCAGTTTGGCTATGCGGCAACAAATCGCCTTGATCAAGCGAGTATTCAATCAACTGTCAATACTGCCTACCAGCAGGCGATCGCGGCTTCTCACTGGGGAATACATCGGTTTACCGCCGCTCAAAGACCCGTAGCGGTGGGACAGTATCACTCTCCCTTTGGCAAACCCTTCCATACCTTCAGTGCCCAGGATATCAATCATTTCTTGATCCAAGTCAGTGAGACGCTGAAAGTTTCTGGCCAGGTGGTGAAAACCAGCGCCTTTGCCCACATGATTGAGACTGAGTTTCAGTTTGTCAGTACCAATGGTTCAGACGTTTATCAAAAATTTTTACTGGTGACAACGGACTATGCCGCCACTGCTCAAGATGGCAGCATCATCCAAAAACGCAGCGACAATGGTCTCATGGCCCGCAGTTATCAAGCAGGGATGGAAGTGTTCGATCAGGCCGTGCTAGAGCGGGTGCAGCGAGTGGGAGAGCAGGCCGTGGAATTGCTGGCTGCGGAGGAGTGCCCCACCGAGACAACGACCCTGGTGCTGGCACCAGACCAAATGATGCTGCAAATTCACGAAAGTATTGGTCATCCTCTAGAAATTGACCGTATTCTGGGAGACGAGCGCAACTTTGCCGGCTCCAGTTTTGTCAAATTGTCAGACTTCGGCCACCTAGTGTATGGTTCCCCGCTGATGAGCGTCACCTTCGACCCCACGCTGTCGGGAGAATGCGCGAGCTACGCCTTTGATGACGCGGGTGAGTCTGCAACCAAAGAGTACCTGATCCAAGATGGAATTTTACTACGCGGACTGGGCAGTTTAGAGAGCCAAGACAGAGCCCAGGTACCGGGAGTAGCAAACCTGCGAGCGAGTTCCTGGAATCGGGCACCGATTGACCGGATGGCGAATATCAATCTCGAACCCGGTACTACATCCTTCGATGCCATGATTGGCTCCATCGAGCACGGCGTTTATATGGAGGCTAACCGCTCTTGGTCCATTGATGACTATCGCAACAAATTCCAGTTTGGCTGCGAGTATTCCAAGCTGATTGAAAATGGCAAGTTCACCAAAACTCTCCGGAACCCTAACTACCGGGGAGTGACTAATTCGTTTTGGCGCAGTCTGAGTCAAGTGGGTGATCCGGCTACGGTGGAAGTGTATGGTTCTCCAATTTGCGGCAAGGGAGAGCCGAATCAATCGATTCGGGTCGGTCATGCATCACCGACCTGTAGGTTTGACGCCGTGCAGGTTTTCGGAGGCGCGGCTTGAAACCCGAGGTTGAACAACTGGAGTCTGAGTTTTATCAATTATCCGACTTACTACTGAACAATTTAGAGTCCGGAGAACATCTTTGGATCGGCTTGGAGAGCGAGCAAAGCCATTTCGTCCGCTTTAATGCCGCCAGAGTTCGCCAAGCCGGCATCGTTGCAGACGGAACCGTAAAGCTGCGTTTGATCCATAACCAGCGGCGGGCTACTACTGCCTTTCCGCTGACAGGCGATTTAGCGGTGGATAGTGCTAGGGGTCTGGAAAACCTGAATGACCTGCGTCAAGAAGTGGCGCAACTGCCGGAAGATCCCCATGTTGTCCCCCCAGAAGACCTGGGTTCCAGTCGCGAAATTTATCCAGGTCAATTGCTGAGCCCAGAGGCAGTGGCAGACACGCTATTACCCGTGGTCCAGAACATTGACTTTACGGGATTTTATGCTGCTGGTGTAGTATAGGCCACCAGCAGTCTGCGGGACAAAAGCATTGAGTTTGCCACCGATTCATTCTGCTTAGACGCTCGATGATTGCGCCCGCAGAAAAACGGTGAAGCCTTCAGCAGGTGACCTGCGCGTAATCAGGACCACTGCCGGGAGCAGATTGGCCTCCGAACAACGCCTGCGGCCCTTGACTTACCCGCCAGAGCTGTGCGCCCGGGCTACCGGCGGACCCTATCTCGCCCCGGCTGCAACCGCTGCCTTGGTTGAGGTGCTGGCGCGAAACCTTGAGCGAGTCGGCCCTCCGCCAGAAGTGCTTTGGGTAGCTGCGAGAGGTGGTTGCTTTCTCCCCCAACTGCACCTGAAGAAAATTTCTGGCCAGGACGTCACTCCCCGGAATTTAACAGCAGTTTGACGGATAGCGAAGAACTTCCTTTAATTGCCGAGCAAGCTGGGTTAATGTCGTCCAATGCGTACCGCCAAAGATAATCTTTGCTTAGGCGTGCTAATACCCTGAAGTCTCTCCGCGCCGCTGAACTGGTCTCAGGTACTCTACCCTCTGAAGAGATCGTCAGCCAGTTAGGGACTGACTTTATTGTCGAACTTGCACTACTTGAATTAGGCGATCGCAGCGGCGGTCCCGGATTACAGGCATGACCCGCTATGCCTGTTCTGGGTAGAAAACGGCAAGGTGATTGCCCCGATCATAAATCTGAGATTTGATGAAAGCCTTTACGCTTTTTTGGCGAGAACCTGGAAGCGCTGACCGACTTTCAAGGTTTATTCCCAACACAGCAACTTACAATGCCCGCCAGCTCGGAGGTTTTCTGATGCCGGGAATGCTGGTACGGGATTTTACCTTCACCCTATAAGGGGGATAGCTACTGGCTCGTCTAGAGCTCGGAGGCCAGGACTTTCTATGCCTGGCCTCCGAGCTCTGTCGCTTGAGGACCCGGCGTGGCTCCTTTCCGCTTCATAGGATTACTTTCCGGTGCGCCTGGATGATTTCTCCCATCCCTTAACCTCAAGAAACTTAGCCAGAAGTTAAAGAAGCCTTAAAGGTCCCGTGATGAAAATAGCCCCGTTGCTTCCAGAGCCTGAGAATAACGCCGTGAATAGTCTAGGTAAGAAGAGATTAGAAGCGGCTTTGAATCGTGGGCTACGCTGCCGGTAGTAGCACTGTTACGGCTGCTCCCACACCTGCATGGAAATTCCCAAGCAAATTGTTTTTAACTGCCTCAGATACCCTGATGTATGCCACCATCTGGAAAATCTATTTTGAGAAGACTTATCCAGCAAGGAACTGCTAGCAATGCTGGTAGAGTTGGGTCTAATTACACTTGCTGCAGCCGGAGCAGCTTACGTTGTTGCCAAAGGTAGCGCTTTATTGAGCGAAATTACAGACTGGGTTGGACCCCTAGGATGGGGCGTCTCAGCTGTAGTGTCAGGTTCACTGACAGGTCTATTTGGAGCAGCTTGGGCACTCTATTGCGACAGTCTCTACTGCAAATGAGCCTCGCTCTGATCAGGGTGGCCTTGACGCAACGCCCCCAATTTACGGGTGCTTTCAGACAAACCGTCCTCTCAACCTTCTCTGCCAAAGCGGCAAGTTCCAAGCTTGTATCTGGCTTCGGCCCAGGGTAGTTCAAACTTTTTCTTAACGTTCTGAGATCAAAGGTGAGTATTTTGGGTTCAGAGGTGAATCTGCCGAGCCGGAGCCAAAACTTTGATATTACAAGCAATGCTACTCTACGGGCAGGATCAATGCCTTGGAGACAGAGTAATAGAACTCTTGCACGAATCAGGTAGGAGATGTCACAAGTAGGTCAGAGTGAGATATAACCGATGACCTACGAACAATTGCAGCAGTTAAGACCGAGTGCCTTTAAGCGATACTGTGGGGTGCACCGCGAGACCTTTTCAAGATGGTGAGTGTGTTGCGCCCCAGCTAGAACCGCCAGGGCAAACGAGGCGGACAGTGTAAATTGAGCGTCGAAGACCAAACTGCTTTGTGGCTTTAGAGTACTGGCGAGAATATCGTACCCAATTTCACATTGCCCAGAGCTGGGGCATCAGTGAGTCGAGTGTTTGCCGGATTGTCCAGAAGGTGGAAAACTTGCTGCTGCAATCGGGGGGAGTTCAGCTTACCTGGCAAACAACGGAATCAGCATGCCTATGAGTGGAGTGTGGTTATTGTCGACGGAAGCGAAACGCCAATTGAACGTCCCAAAAAAAACAACGAGCCTTCTACAGTGGCAAGACAAAGGGCCATACCTTGAAAGCAACTCGTAGTGGATCAAGCCAGTGGACAAATTCTGTCTACAGCCTTTGGCAAAGGACGCTGTCATGATTTTCGCCTCTTCAAGCAGCATCCGGTGCCACTGCTAGGTGAGCAGTTGTGTTTGGCTGACAAGGGCTATCAAGGCATCGCAAAACGTCATGCTCACAGTTGTACCCCAACGAAAAAGCCTCGTAAAGCAGAGTTGCCTGAGTCGGAACGACAGCATAATCGTCTGCTGGCTCGTCTACGGGTGAGAGTCGAGCATAGCATTCGTCGCCTGAAGATTTTCGCATCTTAGCAGAGCGCTATCGCAATCGACGCAGGCGGTTTGGGCTACGACTCAATCTCATTGCCGCGATCGTCAACTTCGAGTTGAGGCTACGTGCCTGATTCATGCAAGAAGTCTAATGTATTTAGTTGTGAGAAGAGAGTAAAATCCTTTCGGTATAGCAGCATCCATACTCTCAGGAGAGCTTAGGCCTGCTAATTTGCGTCTTGCTCTTTCGATATGGTAGTCTTCCGGGAAGAAACAATCTTCTGGTAGCCTACTTGCAAGTTGCCCTTTCGGATCTAGCTGGGCTACTGTGGGGGGATTCATTAGCCCATGTCTATAAAGATTAAGCTGCCTGCTCAGGCTTGTCGGTGAAGAAAAGGTGAGTAAAAGTCAGTCATTTAGGCTTGTAGTGGATAAGTACTCATCAGCCCTACTAGATAATTACTAGGTTATCTGCTAGGCAAGCTATTACGGTATACCTCTAAGTCTTCTAGCGTTACTTCCCAGGCAGCACCAGTCGGTAATGCTTCTCTAGAGATAGCGTGATGCCGTTACTCCCCTTCCCTCGAATGCAGAAGAGTGCAATCAAGTTACCACCCATAAATTGCGTACCAATCGGACGACAAATCAGTGCGGGAATTTTGCTGCACAAAGCGCGAAATCCTGCTCTATTTGCACAATATTGAGCTTATCTGTGCCACCCTTGGCTTGTACTGGAAAGACATAATGTACTCCTCTTCCATCTACACCAATGTAGATCTCATCTGTTTCTACCTGTCCTAGTTCAGGAACAGTTGTCCGCAAATGATTTTGTAGCGAGTAACAAGTAAACCGCTCTGCCTGAAAGTGCAAAGATATCCTTCTACTCAGCAGAAAGTTGTCGTTGTCTGCATTGGACGGATGGCGGTGATGTAGCCTCCACCATCTGCTCGCTTTGCTCCATAACCAATCGCCCAGAAATGTTTGCCCCAGTATCGTTTCTGAAGCTCTGAGATCGTTCAGGGACCTTTGAGCCGTTGAACAATCTCACTGATCGATTGGGACGGAGGATACTCGATGAGCATATGAACGTGATCCTTGCTCACAGCACCTTTGAGAATGCGAATATCCTCAGCATCACAAATTTGGATCATCATCGCTTTTGCATCTCACCTTTGAGGACGATAAGACGGCTGATCGTGTGATTCCCTCGGGTTCTCAGCCATCTTTTTGAGTTCAACCTACGCTGGAAAACAACTAAAGACTGATCTTGACCAACTAGGCTGGCCAGCTTTGCTAGCTTGGTCGTTCAGGGAATACATTGTTACGATACCTGTTTCACCTTCTGGTGTTCTGATCAGGTATCAGCTCAAAACGATATCTGAGCTGGTCGAATAATCGCACCTTCTGGTGCTCTAGTTCGTACTGAGCTGGGTAACGCCGCGCGATAACCCTATAAACGATATCTCCAATGTTCTTTGGAAGTTCAATTTTTCAAATCTTCAGCGACTTGTACGAGTTCTTCCCTCTGAAACTCAACCTCGCGATCGCCCTCCTGATAGTGTGACAAGAAAATACGCTCAATAATCTGTGTGTAGCGGTTTGGATTGGTCATCACGTCTTCCCAGGCCAACGTAAAACAACAACTTCTTCCCGCAATTGCTCTTTAGTAGCGGTAGCTAACGGGTGCGAAACAAGTCGATGCTGACTGGTTCATAGCCAAGTGATTGAGCAATATCTGCCAGTAATTGCCCTGTACCGGATCATAATTCGCAGGTAGGAAGCTTGATCACCGACCACATAAGCTAATTTAGCACCAGGACGTAAGATCGTCCGCAAATCGGATAAGTGTCGTGCCATGCCCCCAAAGTAGAGTTTGGTGACTTTAGCATAGAGTTTTCAAAACCGCTAGTCTTGCCAAGCTCAATTCGCTTTGCTTCAATCTCTGCTGCAATTCGATGAATTTCTGGATGAGCTGTAATCCACTGATCATCATCATCCCCTTATAAACCCCACGAGTATTTGAGCGTACCAGACCCCGCTTGAGGGCTTGCAGTTCTGCTCTACTCGTAATATTACAAAACTGATTCAAGGCGGGTCGTGCGAGTATAATCTTTCTCGTTGGGATAGGGAGGGGATGATCACAGCATCTATAGGAATTCGGCTCTAATACTTTTTTCAAAATTTGCCGGGGAATCTGCGTAGTGAGCCACTGCTGGAGCACTCTTCAAGATACTCTGTGGGTTATTTAGCTCACGTAAGTCATTAGCAATTTCTTTGACCTCAGATAGCCAAGGTTCGATTACCGGGTGATCTGCACCGGGCCCCACCCCAACTTCAGGGCCAAAGTGGAGGTTATAATGGAATAAGCCAAAGCCTTAGCAAGCGCTAGCTGCTCATGTCTTGCATATTGCTGGTTAGAGTGCTTTTTCAGTTGGTCAAGTAAAGCTAGCGTCTTGTGCAGTGGAAACGGGCTAATTGAATTTTTCAGTAGTAACTTTTAGCTCTCCTCAAGAAAGAGTTTTTGATGAGGCTGCTCCTCTGTTAAGGCAGTGGAAATGTCATCTTTAATCATACAACCAAGCTCAACACTTACAGCCTCGGCAACCTGGCAGGCATGTTCAATCAAACTATCAGGATAGGGCTCAATCTACCTTGACTGGCTAGCGAAATGAGCCACAGGGTTTGCTTCAACCCCACTAGGGATACCAAACTTTTTGCACTCAACTAGTGTTGTTCCTGTACCACAGAACGGATCTAAGACTTGGCTACTGCTATTGACACCAAATTGCTGAAGATAGACTCGTACCAGATGAGGAGGAAAAGAAGTACAAAACGATACCAATCATGTGCCGCGCGGTCCTCATATCGCAGTTGATTGATCTCCGAAGTACGACGACGCTGTTTGGTTTGTGAATTTCTTGTGGTTGATAGCAACTTAGCATTTGGATACTTTAACTTTCCTATTTTGCACCTTCATGAAGTAAGGTT
The DNA here is from genome assembly GCA_030447595.1 of Thermosynechococcaceae cyanobacterium YX3bin19. GTDB lineage: Bacteria > Cyanobacteriota > Cyanobacteriia > Thermosynechococcales > Thermosynechococcaceae > JAUJON01. Next base: position 17,484 of record JAUJON010000054.1, on the reverse strand, counting down.
GCCTTCAACTACTACGATTGCATCCAATTGAATAGAGCAGTCCCACTCGATACACTGGGGGTGAATCTGGTAAGCAACCATGACCAATCGTTTATCCCAGTCCCAAAGCCTCTACTTACGGAAGCACGCTGAGAACCCAGTGAACTGGTGGCCCTGGAGTGATGAAGCCCTGGCAACCGCTCGGAAAGAAAACAAACCAATTTTTCTTTCAATTGGATATTCCAGTTGTCACTGGTGGCACTGTCATGGAAGGTGAAGCTTTTTCTGACTCTACCATTGCCGAGTATCTGAACGCTCAGTTCTTGCCAATCAAGGTAGATCGAGAAGAGCGTCCCGATATCGACAGCATCTATATGCAGGCTTTGCAGATGATGATTGGGCAGGGGGGCTGGCCCCTGAATGTGTTCCTCACCCCCAGATTCTAGTGCCGTTCTACGGGGGAACTTACTTCCCGCTGCAGCCGCGCTATGGGCGTCCTGGCTTTTACAGGTATGCCAAGCAATCCGCCGCTTCTACGATGCAGAGCCAGATAAACTGGAAAGCGCAAAAAATAAACTGCTGCAATACCTACAGCGGGCGAATAGCCTCAGCCCTGCAGATTTAGGTAGTGACTTGCTGGAGCGGGGCCTGCAGCAGAATACCGATGTAATTACCCAGGAGGGAGCAGGCACGCGCTTTCCCATGATTCCCTATGCTGGGGTTAGCCTTGGAAGGCAGCCGGTTTGAAGTTGGGTCACAGGATATCCTCAAGGCTTGCACTCAGCGGGGGCTCGATCTAGCGTTGGGAGGAATCTACGACCATGTAGGTGGTGGCTTTCATCGCTATACGGTAGATGCCACCTGGACGGTACCTCACTTTGAAAAAATGCTCTATGACAACGGGCAGATCATGGAGTACCTGGCGAATCTCTGGAGTGCTGGGGTGCAGGAACCTGCGATTGAACGGGCGATCGCCGGAACCGTTCAGTGGCTCCAGCGAGAGATGACCGACTCTGCGGGCTATTTTTATGCCGCTCGGGATGCCGATAGTTTTGTTAGCCCTAGTGACCCAGAGCCGGAAGAAGGCTGCTTTTACGTCTGGACCTTTCAAGAGCTACAGGAAATTTTGGACCTAGAGGAACTAGCGGAACTCTCGCAAGTGTTTCACTTGCCTGAAGCGGGCAACTTTGAAGGTGCAATTGTGCTCCAGCGCCACCAACTGGGAGAACTATCCCCTGGTGTAGAAGCTAGTCTTGTGAAGCTATTTACCGGGCGCTATGGGTCAAACCCAGACAAGCTGCCAACTTTTCCTCCGGCTCGTAATAATCAGGAAGCCAAGGCCCAGCCCTGGCCGGCTCGGATTCCCCCCGTGACGGATTCCAAAATGATTGTTGCCTGGAATAGCCTGATGATTTCAGGGCTTGCTAGGGCTTACAGCGTCTTTGGGGAACAGTCCTATCTGGACCTAGCTACCACTGCTGCCAACTTTATCTTGAATCACCAGTGGGTTGACGGGCGACTACAGCGGATTAACTATGAAGGCAAAGCTGAGGTTCCGGCCCAATCTGAAGATTATGCCCTATTGATCAAAGCGTTGTTGGATCTGCAGCAGGCAATGACTCCAGGCTGTCAGGACTGGCTGGAGCAGGTGCTGCGAGTCCAGCAGGAGTTTGATCAACTTCTCTGGAGCCCGGAGGGTGGGTACTACAACACAGCCAAGGATACCAGCCGGGAGCTGCTGGTGCGTGAACGTAGCTGGATCGATAATGCCACACCTTCTGCCAATGGCGTCGCGATCGCGAACTTGGTCCGGCTGGCTCTCTTAGGGGAGAACCTGGACTTTTTGGACCAAGCGGAGCAGGCACTGAAAGCCTTTGGTCGGGGAATGGGAGAATCTCCCCCAGCCTGCCCGAGTCTATTCACTGCCCTCGACTGGTTCCGTAACCATACCCTGATCCGCACGACTGCCGAGCAAATCAAAGGGATGGCACCACGCTACTTCCCCACGGTCATCTATGCCGTGGAACAGAATTTACCAGCCGGGGCTGTAGGCTTAGTCTGTCAAGGGCTGGCTTGCCAGGAACCCGCCAAGGATAGGATTCAGTTGCTGGAACAAGTGCGTCAAAGCCAAGTGCGATCGCGTTAAGGCTACGCTCGCGAACTGGACAAGGGCTGCCGACCTTATCTGTGCCCCACCCATGATGCCTGGAGAAGAGACAGAGGGTTGGCTCCTTACTTTAGTTGCTTATCCTGGCGCGACTAACGATCCAGTAGCTAACGGCTAGGGCAAAAATTGCGATTCCGAGTCCAATCAGCTCACTGCTTGAGGCTTTGCTGAAATCAAAAACAACCAGCTTACGAGCTACGGCAATCAAGGCAGTCGTAATCACGAGCTGTACCTGGACTACCTGCTTGCGAAGATAGGCTGTAATGTTCTCTAAAAGTTCTAAAGCAATGAGAATGTCTAAGAACAACCCAAAAAGTTCAATTAAGGTCGTGCTAAAAGAACCTAGAGGTGGCGTAAAAACTTCTTTAAATAGAAAGATTCCTAAGTCAACCGTTGCAACTAGAATCACGATTACTAACGCAGCGGAGAGAACTTTAGAGACGAATCGCTCTACCTGTTCAAGCAAGCCCAGAAAAGCTTCATCCTTTCCCAGGTTTATAAACTGCTTGGTGATTTTCTGCCACTGCCGAAAAGACATAGTCTCTAGCTCTGTTCAATTCAAGCAAGAGTTTGTTGTGCTTCTTGATAAGCTGACTCCTCCAGTTGAATCATGTCGTGACGCGGATCAACGGAGCTAACCTTCACCCACAAGGATTCGCCTAGGGCCACGGAGCGATTAAAGCGCATGGCTAGCTCCAGGCCTAGATCCTCTAAAAGCACTAACCCCAGCTTTTCGTGTTCTCGTAGCCAACGTAACAAGGTTGCTTGCCAAACCTGATCAGCGTGTTGCCGAAGATACTCCAGGGCCCAGTAACGATTTGTTTGCCGCTCTATCAAGCTTGCCTCATGAATTGCCGTAATCACACTTGCCAACAACACTTTTAGCGCATCCGCACTGAAGGGTGGTGGGCCGCCCCGCAGGTGAGCTTTGATTTGAAAGTGAGTCAGCAGATCAGAGTAGCGACGAATCGGTGAGGTCGCTTGAGAATAAGCAGCTAACCCTAAACTTGCATGGCGAGACGGTGTAGTGCCAACCTCACTGCGAGGCATACACCGACGAATGGCACAATCTCGCACAGGACCCGGGGGAAGTTGCAGCAGTTCTTCTGGGCTAGGTAACTCTGGTTGAGGTTGAAAGCGAAAGGGAATGACTACTTGATGTGCTTGGCCATAGAGGGCTGCGACTTCTCCAGCTAAGATCATCATTTCAGCAACGATACGCCGGGCTATTGAGTCATTGAGCACATTGATGAAGATACTGCCCTCAGCGACCTTGATGGAAGACTCCGGCATGTTAATGGTGATTGCCCCTTGGGACTGCCGCCACAGGCTACGCTGCTTCGCCCAAGCTGCGATCGCAAGGAGCTCGGGTTCCTGAACTGCAAGGTCCAGCATCTCGTCTACATCCTCGTAAGTCAGCCGGTAGGTTGGCTTAATCGTGCTCGGGTGGATGCTGTATTCCTGAACTGCTCCGTCTGGAGTTAAAGTAATCCCAAAGCTCAAAGCACAACAAACTTGTCCCTGGACTAAACTCATGGGTCCGGTTGCCAGTTCCGGAGGAAACATGGGTATCATTTCCGTGGGTAGGTAAAGCGTCGTGGCCCGCCGTCGGGCCTCTAAGTCAAGCTCATCCCCCGGCGAAATCCAGCGAGTTGGGTCGGCAACGTGAATCCAAACCCGCTCTCTGCCGTCTGCCAGATACTCCAGGCTTAAACCATCGTCAATTTCTTGGGTACTCTCATCATCAATGGTGTAGACCTTTAGATGAGTCAAGTCTAGGCGCTGCAAATCAGGGTCCGGAGGCGGCGTACTCAGACAATGCTGAGCGACTTCCAGCACCTTCGCCGGAAACTGAATCGGGCTCTGGCTGCGCCGGAGAAACAGGTTTTCATGGGGGCTCCACAAGTGCAGGTCTACCAGTAGATTGAAAGCACTTTGAGGAGTCTGAGGCCGCCCTAACATCGAGAGCGCCTCTAGAGCTGGCGCTCGGTGCGAGGCATCTTCCCCTAAAGCTGCAAACCGTTCTAGGGCTTCTAAGCGAGTGCGATCGCTAGGCTCCCACTCTATAGGTTTCCCTAATAAGGCTAGCTCCAGTCGGGTAATATACCCCTGCTGTTCTTGGATGCGCTGCGCTTCACGATCGAACTGATGCTTCAGTTCTGAAACCTGATTGGCTGAACGTGGCTCATAGAGGTTGCCTTTTTGCTTAAAGTAAAGCTTGTCCTCAGAGAGCAGGCAGTATGCAGCGTAGCACAAGGGCGGGCTCTCATCAGAAAACAGCAATAAAGCCATTTGAGCTGGGCTAACAGCAGCACTTTCCTCTAATAGAAGCTCCCAAGCTACCTCTAGACCGGATGGATCTAAATGGAGTTCAACCTGAGCTAAAAACGCGGCAATATCGCTTGGCTTATAGGATTGACCTGTAACTTCGTAGGTTACCTGGCGGGGGTAGAGTTTATGGGATTGACCTTGCTGATCAACGGCGACCCAGAACTTCTTACCCTCCGGAAAGTCTGCAACTGCTAGGTGACGATTCCCGTGCAGCCGGAATTCAACTAGAGTTCCTTTCTCCACAAGCTACGGTTAACTCCGGTGGACATCATAACAACACCTAGACTTGGCAATGGCTAAGCGCAAATAAATACTAGTACAAGTAGCAGCTATACCTCAATTGTAGGTCGAGGAATAGGTTATCCTTCTCGATTAATAAATGGGAGTAGCGCTATCACACGAGCCCGTTTAATTGCCGTAGTCAGAGCACGTTGTTGCTTGGCAGTGAGGCCAGTAATTCGCCTGGGTAGGATTTTGCCCCGCTCAGTCACAAACTTCCGCAGAAGATCAACATCTTTATAGTCAATGGGTTCTTCGGGTTTGATGGGGGAGACGCGACGTCGAAAGTAAGTCATAAAAAAACAACTGAGTGACGGTGAATTCGAGCGGAGGTGAACCTGTTTATTACCCTAGCTAAAGCAAGCTTACGAGATCAAAAGAGGTTTACAGGGAGCTAAGTCCTAGCAACATCCCCATTTTGGAGATGGGTTTACTTAATTTCTTTGTGAACTGAGTGCTGATTACAGTGAGGACAAAACTTTTTTAACTCTAGTCGCGCTGTAGTATTCCGACGGTTCTTCGTTGTCGTGTAGCGAGAGACCCCTGGCGATCGCTTATTTGGATTACTGCGACACTCAGTACACTCCAATGTAATCACAAGCCGAACACCTTTACCCTTAGCCATAGCTGCTTACCCAGTCGAACCAAATTTAAACACAGAATGCTTATTATCTCATACGATGCCGGAGTTGGGCAAACCACTGTGGAACCTTGCGGTCGAGGGAGTATCCCCGGTGGGTGTAGATGACAATAGTGCGGGCCAGGCGATCATGGAAGGCTTGCCGGAAAACCGGATCACTAAAGGCTAGGCTGCAGTCAATTGCCAGGGGTAATAACAAGACCACCATTCCCACATTTGCCCACAGGTTGCTTAGGGCAAACATCGTTAGCAAGGCACTCACCCCAACAACTGCCTCTCGCTTCAAGAGTTCCGAGAATAAGGGGACCTTACCTGACTTGCCATCCACTATTTTCAGATCTAACGCCCAATGGCCGAGACTCTGGCCTTGATTTCGGTCAACTACCACGACTCGTAAGCAAAACCAGGCCACCAGAAAATAAATCCCTTAGCCGCCGGTTGGTTCCCTCCCAGGATTGCCCCCAACAGCCAAGCGCCAAAGAAGTCAATCAGCAGGGCAGCGCCTCTCTGCAGATACCTCCCTTGGGCAGTCGGGTCGCAGCAGAGGGTTGGACATACAGGGAAGACATAAGACAATTGCTTTAGATAAAAATAGATTAACAAATAGCGATTGTGGTGAGGACAAACCCATGCTCTCGGTTAAACAGGCTGAGACCCTGATTCTTAGGCTTGGTTCAAGCATTCAACAAAGAAGTGGATCAAGAGCACCTCGATCTCATTGCTGTGGGAGGTCGCATTCTAGCAACTGATATCACGGGTAAACAGGACTTCCCTTACTGGGACAACTCTGCTATGGATGGGTATGCCGTGCGCTACGCGGATGTCAAATCCTGCAGCCCCCAGCAGCCTGCCATGCTGGAAGTCATTGAGGAGATACCAGCGGGCTACCAACCCCAGCGCTCAGTCCAGACAGGTCAGGCATCGCGGATTTCACCGGCTCGGTCATGCCATCTGGAGCCGATACTGTAGTCATCCAGGAGAAAGTTCAACGGCAGGGTAATACTGTTCAAATTTGGGCAGCTCCTGAGCCCCAAGCCTTTGTTCGCCACCGGGCTGCTTTCTACCGGGCCGGGGCGTCGGTGTTGCCTCAAGGAACTCAGCTGAATGCCCCAGAGCTAGCTGTATTGGCAACGGTTCAATGTACTCGTGTACCCGTTTATCGTCGTCCGGTGGTGGCAATTCTATCAACGGAAACGAACTAGTCGCACCCGATTATCCCTTGCAACCGGGACAAATTGTTGATTCTAACCAGTATGCCCTGGCTACTCTAGTTGCCCAGTCCGGTGCAGAACCTTTACTGCTAGGGATTGTGCCAGATGAGCCGAACGTCTGAAAGCTACTATAACTCAAGCAGTTGCAACCGCAGATGTGGTGCTCTCTTCTGGTGGTGTTTCTGTTGGGGACTATGACTATGTGGACCAGATTCTAGCTGATCTCGGAGCAGAAATTCACTGCCGTGCCGTTACCGTCAAACCCGGTAAACCATTGACAGTTGCCACATTCCCATCCGCTCAAGGATTCCAGAGCCGCTCAACGCTCTGCCTTCGGCTTGCCGGGAAATCCCGTTTCCGCTCTCGTCAGCTTTTGGCGCTTTGTGCAGCCTGCGCTCAACAAACTTTCTGGCCTATCTCCCCAGACTTGGGGTCCGAGATTTGTGAGGGCGCGATCGCGCAAGACCTACGAGCTGACGGCCAGAGAGAAACCTATCTCTGGGGCAGCTGTACTTGGTTAATGGTGTCTACGAATTTGATCTGGCTGGCGGGAGTCACAGCTCAGGAAATCTAATTAACCTTGCTCAAACCAACAGCTTGGCAGTTTTGCCGATTGAGCAACCAGCGATTCCTGCAGCAGCAGACGTACAGGTTTTACAGGTTGGACTACCTTTTCGATAAGCTTGGGCGCGTTCTACTGCTGTGCTAATGACCAGTCAAGCAGCTTCTAGCTCATAAAAACGGACTCGATTGCGACCCGCTTGCTTGGCTAAGTATAAAGCTTGATCAGCTCGCTCTACAGAAGCTTGCGGCTGATCTCCTGAGCGCGCCCTTGTAAAGCCAATACTGACGGTAAATTTGATAGTCGTTCTATCAGTGGCAAATGTCAGCCTAGCGAGACTCACCCGCACCCGTTCCAAAGCAGTTTGCGTCCCTTCCGCATTGGAAAAAGAGCACGAGTAGAAATTCCTCACCACCCCAACGGGCAGCCCAGTCGCTACCCCGCAGGATGATTTTAAGCTCCTGGCTGAGTCGAGCAAGGACTTGATCACCGATTGCGTGGCCGTATCGGTCATTGATCTGCTTGAATTGGTCAATATCCATGAGGGCAATACAAAGCGGCAGGCGATCGCGGGCCGCTAGTCTTAGACTTTGCCACAGTCTATCATCTGCAGCACGGCGATTTGGCAGCCTCGTTAGAAAGTCCTCCGAGGCCAGTTGCTCAAGGGTACGCTGGCGACGCTCAAAGGTTTGTACCGCGTAAGCAACGTGTTACCCATTAGCTTACCTGCCTCGTCCTGAAGGGGTGGGTAGCTGTACAATCTGCCCCTCGTTGAGGTAGAGGCTGAGGGCCTGTGTCGTTAGCAATATTGGCTGAAAGAGCTGTTTTAAAAAGCCCATAAGCTCAGTACTGTGTCAAATAGGGTAGCTAGTAAAACCAACCAAAAGATAGCCAGTTTAGCAGGATCCGTAGGACCAAAGACCAAGAAGCCAATGAGAAAGAGTAGGGGTAGGTGTGTCGCGACAAACGCAATCAAAAAGATCTTACCTAGGTAGGAGTGTGGCCAACCCAAACGTTCCAACCACCAATAAAACCACAATTCATTAACCATAGATTCACAATCTCTAACCGCAGGCTTGTACCCCCCTCGCTAAAGATGGACTTTTTATTCTATGCTAGCTGCTGTCGAACAAGTTCTAGCTTTGTCCTTAGTTGGGTTACTCCCAGCAGCCGTAGCAGTTGATAACGGCAGCTGTCTGATTAGCTGTGGTAAGGCAACTATGGTAGTTTTAACGCATGCTATCTGGCCTAGGGCTACCACCGCCCTCGCTTGCCATTGGGTAAGACAGTTGTCCAACTAGTACGCGCCATTGCTAATTGTTCTCGAGTCAGCGTTGCCCCAGTTAAATTTGCCCCCCGAGGTTTGCCCCCGTAAATTAGCATTGCTCAAGTAAGCATGACTAAGGTCTGCCCCGCGCAAGTCCGCACCTTCTAAGTCGGCATAGCTGAAATAAGTTTTACTAAGTTTTGCATCTCGGAGAACTGCGCCGGTCAAACTAGCCCGGCTTAAATTGACGTTAAAGAGATTGGCCCCTCGGAAATCTGTGTTTTGCAAATTTGCCTGACTAAAAACTGCTTCTGACAAATTAATGCTTTGCAGCTTCAGGGCACTTAAGTCTTGGTAGGCAAAATCTCGTCTGCCCTGACTATAAGCAGCTGTAAACCATTGGCAATCAGTTTACCTTTACTGCCTGTACTGAGATGAGGACTTGGGAGCTACGGCGTACCCCCTGTGTTCCTCGAGAGGGTAGACCGGTTGCTGCTAATTTAGTTTCTGATCTCCCACAGCTACTGGGGCACGCGTAGCAGAGGACCCTGTTGCAATTAAATTAGACAGGTCAGCACGACCCATTGGGGTGTTTTTACGTGCAACCATGCGCGAAGGCTACTGATATAGGGGTCCAGCTCTAAAGTTTGTAAGACTTCCTTGGCAGTTTGGTAGCGGTGGCGCAGTGGAAACCTCTAGCATCTTTTTAATTACGTTGGCAAAGCGATCGCTAAGACAGACGCGGCTTTGCCAATTCGAAGCTCTCCAGCCGCATCATAGCCAAGCTCTTTAGGAGATTTACCCGTTAGTAGGTAAACACAGGTAACCCCCAAAGCATATAAGTCACTCGCATAAATAGGCCGCATTGCCATTTGCTCTGGTGGAGCATAGCCGGGAGTACCCACTGCAAAAGCGGTGAAAGGACTGTCGTCTGAGGGAGTTAGCAATCACAGTCTGACTGACCTGATCTTTAACAGCGCCAAAATCAATCAGCACAATTTTGTCATCAATACTGCGACGGATTAAGTTGGCTGGTTTGATATCCCGGTGAATTACTCCCTGGCTATGAACATAGTCCAGGATGGGCAGCACTTGGCTGAGAACTTTTCTCACGCTTGCTTCATCGAAGGCACCGGTTCGTTTAACCTCCTGTTTCGTGGCGTTAAACCGTGGACGTGCTCTTGCACAAGGAAAATTCCCGGTTCAGCTCAAAGTAATCTAATAAGCGGGGAATCTGGGGATGGTTACCAATCTGGCCGAGAATCGTTGCCTCTCGCACAAACAGCTCCCGCGCCATTTGTAGAATTTGGGGAGCACTGGCTGCTGGACGGAGCTGTTTGATGACGCAAGCTGGACGACCGGGTAGGGCCATGTCTTCTGCCAAAAACGTTGCCCCAAAGCCCCCTTTTGCTAAAGTTTGAATCGAGCGATAGCGATCGCGGAGTAATGGTTGAGCCACAGGCCTGACACTGCAACTCACTCTGAGTTGGGTTATTTGGGGTTGGACAGCCGGATTTAAGCAGTAGCTCATTCACGTATCTCGCTCTAAGTGATTCAGCACTAGGCTATTTTTCCCAATTGGCAGGCAATCTGCTTCATTGCTCGGCCGCAAGCTCTACGGAGTTTCTTCTTCCTCACTACTTGTTGACGTTGTCAAGCTAAAGCACAACTTAATGTAATCCAATAAGCAGAGGGATTTAGAAAACCAGCTTAGGATCAGCATTGACATCTAACTTGGCACCCAAGGTAGTGAGCGCTGGATGAAGCACTGAATGGATATATTGGCTGGTATAGGAGTTCATCACTTACTTAATGCCTTACCTTGTGAATGCCTTACCTTGCATGGTCAATACTCTAATCGCCGCAGATTGGCTCAAGCCTCTTGGCGTCAAAGACCACAAAGATGTTCTGACGCTCTATATACTTTGCATCCCTTGGATCAATCCTTTTCTCCTCAGAAAAAACGTACAGTTAAAGTGTCAGTTCTTTGTTCAAGCCCCCTAACGGGTTGAAGGATAGCAGTAAAAGGAACAAACCAATGGCAGTTATTGCAGTCATCGACTACGACATGGAAACCTGCACTCAGCCTGTAAAGGGCTGCAAAAGCTGGGGCCGAGCCGCAGATCGCAGATCGCTCTGCTGACTTGAAGCGGGCTGATGCGGTAGTTCTGCCTGGAGTGGGAGCCTTTGACCCAGCAATGCAGCATTTGCAATCGCGCGGACTTGTAAGTGCGATCCAAGACGTTATTGCCAGCGGTAAACCTTTTTTGGGAATTTGCCTGGGTTTGCAGATCCTGTTTGAGCACAGCGAAGAAGGCAGTGAGCCGGGACTGGGGGAGTTGTTGCTGGAACTGTTAAACGATTTTATCCAGAACCTGGGATTACCATTCCGCACATGGGCTGGAATCACTTGCAGCTGACTCAGCCTGCCTCCTGTGGCAGCAGCTATCCCCCCAATCGTGGGTTTTATTTTGTTCATTCCTACTACGTGGACCCCGTCGATCCTCAGGTTCGTGCCGCTACGGTTACCCACGGCAGTCAAACAGTGACCGCTGCGATCGCGCGTGACAACCTGATGGCCGTCCAGTTCCACCCGGAAAAATCTTCCACTGCGGGTTTTGCAAGTCTTATCTAACTTTGTGCAGCAAGTTCGCTCAAAGGTCTTAATTTAGATCGTTGCAGAAAGCTATTCCATGAGAATCCATGGCAACCGCCAATTAAAAACCTTGCCAGGACTAGCAACACGGCCTACGGCACGGGTGCGAAGCTTTGTTCAACATCTGGCAAGGAGAAATTGAGGGCTGTCGCTGGCTAGATCTTTGTGCCGGCAGTGGGGCCATGGGGGCAGAAGCTCTCAGTCAGGGCAGCTTTTGTTTGGGAATTGAGCAGTCAGCGCGGGCCTGTAATGTGATTCAAAAAAACTGGCAACGCATTGTTCATCCCCCGCAGAAGTTCCAGGTGATCCGGAGGGGAAGTAGTGCAGCAGCTAAAAAATTATCCGGCCAGAGTTTGACCGGATCTACTTTGAAGCCCCCTACGAAAGCAATTTGTATCAGCCTGTCATGGCGGCAATCGCCGACTACCAACTGTTAGCAATTCGAGAAATGGCTGCTGAACATAATCCCAAGCGACCTTTAGCAGAACAAGCTTCCCTGCGAGTTGTCCGGCAAAAAGTTTATGGAAATACAGCTTTAACCTTCTATCGGATTGCCAACCCTTGATCAACAACCCACTCAGCCGGGTTTGCTTAACCTCCACCACGACCCCTAAATCTTTATCGCGTCGGTATTGAAGGTAAGCAGCGACAAAAAGCCCAGCAAGGGTAATTGGAATTAGGCCCAGCACAATGCCATCAAGCAGCGGTTCTACCACGCGTTTAATCTCCTAGGTTGAGTATTCTGTCGTTAATGTTAATTACTACTTTCTCATATTACTTGCTTTAATTTCTGGCAGTCAGAGCTACAGGATTTTCACAGCAGTATATCCTAGCTCGTTTTTGAAATTATCCGCGGATAGCCAATGAATCCGTAGCCTCAGCCCGCGTTCCTCAGGTTCTTGCGGCAACAGCGGTAAAACTTTTAAGCTATGTTAGTAAATAATTCGCTTTGTACACATACTGTTGCTTTAGTTAAAGGTTTGTAGGAACCAAACTTTCAAAGTCGATTTTCCGGTTCAGAAGATTGCCCTAATCGCCTTGGTCGCTTGGTTTATGGTTCTCTTGGTTAGCTTGGGTCACTACCAGCTCCAGATGGCAGATCCTATCTCCGCCAAGTGCTTTCTTTGCCGGGCAATGTAGAAATGGGTCATGCCATGTTTAAGATGAACTGTGCTGGTTGTCATGGTATGGAGGCAAATGGTGAAGTTGGCCCCAGTCTTTTGGGGGTTTCAAGCCGTAGGTCGCATCGGCCTTATCCATCAAGTTACGAGTGGTGCTACGCCGCCCATGCCCAAATTTCAAGCGAGTCCTCAAGAAATGGCAGACTTACTCAGCTATTTAGAGAAGCTATAGCAACTTAAGCGGGAAACTGTTGAGCATAGAAGCGAGCATAGCGAGAGGTCCGGTTCTCACCGTCATCAGGTCAGTGTGGGTCCCTGATTCAACAATTTGGCCCTGCTCTAAAACTAAAATTCGGTCTGCCCGGCGAACTGTTGCCAAACGATGGGCGATAATAAATACGGTTCGATCAACCCGCTCTAAGGCTTCTTGTACAAGAGCTTCTGACTCAGAATCTAGGGCGGAAATGGCTTCATCGAGAATTAGAACTCTCAGGTTCAGCAAAACCGCACGGGCTGATCGCCAAGCGTTGACGTTGGCCGCCCGATAGATTTACACCCCGTTCTCTAAGCGAGTCTGGTACCCGTCTGAGTGGCAGATGAATTGGTGGGCATTGGCAACTCTGGCAGCCGCCTCAACCGTAAGCTGTGAGATTAAACTGAGTCTGACCAAAGGCAATGTTTTGAGCAATCGTGCCAGAAAATAGCACGGTTTCCTGGGGACAATGCCAATTTGCCAACGCAGATAGGCTCTTGAGGTAACGCCTTGAATATCAATGCCATCAATCAGGATTTGACCGGACTGAGGATCGTAGAAGCGGGGCAACAAGTTTACCAGCGTCGTTTTGCCGGCCCCCAGAGGGGCCAACTAAAGGCAATAACTTCCCGGAGTAAAGCTAGTAAACTTAGCTTTTGCAGCACAGGTTGCCCCGGCTGGTAGGCAAAGCTGAGGTGGCAGTATCAACCTTGCCCGTAATCAGAGGCAGGCTTACCGCATTGGAAAACTCCCCGGTTACTCTAGGGCGCAGGTGCAGCAGTTCAAACACCCGGTCTGTAAGATGCCTCGCCCTGCTTAAATTCGCTGTAGTTACTGGTGACTTGGGCAATGGGATCAATCAGTAAAACGACTGCGGCAATAAAGCTGATAAAAACTCACTCGGCTCTAGATTCTCCTGAGAAATTTGCCACCCTCTAGCCAAAGAAGAAACGGGAGACTTATCGCTTCTAGAAAACCAACCACGAATACCTGAACGGCTTTGATCTGGCTGTTCCGTCCGGTATTTAGTTCTCCGGTTGTATTCTGCCTCCTGAGAAAAGCGTTTGACTTCGTAGTCCTCGGCGGCAAAGGCTTGGATCAAGCGAATGCCGCTAAATACCTCAGTCAGCAAAGCAGACAGGTTAGAAACGGTTCTGGCTCCGGCGAGAAACTGCTAGCAATCGTTCCCCGAACCAGCCGATCAACAGGCCCATCAGGGGAGCAATGATTAAGGTAGCCAGGGTAGACTGCCAGTTGAGATAGATCATGTACGCCAGCACCGCTGCCAACTGTAAAAGGTTGGGAACGAGCTGGTGAAACACTATTGACAACCTCACCAATCCGGTCTACGTCCTCTGTCAGGCGATAGGCCAGATCGCCGGTTTGGGCTGTTTCCAAAATAGATCAAATCCAGTTTATGCAAGTGAGCGTAAACTCGCTGACGCAGATGTAGGGCAATCTTGAGCGCTGCCTGAGCAATCAAGGTATCTTGACCGTACTGCACTACTCCCGAATCAGAAAAATGGCGGCACTGACTATAGCAATCTCGGCGATCATACACTCCCTGCCCAATTAGCATCGCTACTCGACCGGCCAGCCAAGCCAGCAAGGGCGAAATTAATGCGAATCCTATTGTACAGGCCAGTGCCTTTCCCAGGGTTACCCCCCTGGGACCGGAATAGGCAGGAGTTGCCAATAACTGGAGCGCTTTCTCACCCTAGGCGAATCTATAACAACCTCTGCCAATACTACTGTGAGGATGGCGGGCAAAAAAAACTTTCGTGGCTTAGGGGTTCAAACCACCTATTTAGTTCTCATGTTGTCAACGTTTTCGGCGGCGCGTAACTTTATGTCTGAAAATCCACCAAATTGGGCTGATAATCAACACCAGCAACACCAGCTTCGAAAATTGGGTCAATAAAGCGTTCGATGAGCGGATAGTTACTTCCGAGAATATATCCGGCATAGGTCAGTAGCCCAACCCACAGCAGAGTGCCTAAGGTTGAGTACACCAAGAACGGTAACAATGGCATATCACTAATGCCTGCAGGAATTAGAGATTAAAGTGCGGACTCCCGGCACCAAGCGACGAAGAAAGACCGCTTGGGCGTCATGCCGATCAAACCAGCGCGTGGCCTTAGCGATATCCCGACTAGAGATACCTAGCCACTTGCCATAGCGGTCGGCCAACCGCTGCAAGTTCTCTCGCCCAAAAGTTTACCGACATAGTACCAGGGCAACGAGCCGGCCACAGTACCCACGACTCCGCCAGGATCCGTAGATAAACTCCAGCTTGCCCTGCGCCACTGTAAACCCGCTAATGGCATAATCAGCTCGAGGGAATCGGCGGGAAATAGGTTTTCTAGAAACATCAGCAAGCCGATTCCCCAGTAGCCTAGGAAATTAACAGTATCGGTGATCCAGTCGACCACGGGGTTTGCTCCTCTACCATCAAATATTCGGGTGGCCGTTCCTCAAGAAGAAGCTGTAGTTCTGTGGAGAGCCAAGCCACTAAAATTAACCTAAAGTTGTTGCAAAACTAGTAATGAATTGTGGCGCTGCAAGCAGCGCCACAATCTCTCCATACTTGGTATCTAGTTATGTACCAGCGGTCCAGGAGTTCATGTATTCCAACTGTTCTTCTGTCAGGGGTATCGATGGCAATGCCCATCGCCTGAAGCTTCAGGCGGGCAATTTCTCGGTCCACATCCTGGGGAACAGAGTGGAGACCCGGCTCTAGCTGGCCTTTGTTGTTGGCCAGGTATTCACAGGCAAAGGCTTGGTTGGCGAAGCTCATATCCATGACGCTAGCAGGGTGGCCCTCTGCTGCTGCTCGATTGATCAATCGCCCTTCGCCTAGAACAATAATGGACTTACCGCTTTGGTGACGGTACTCCTGGGTAAAGTTTCGCACCTCTCGGACTTCTGTGGCTTCCGCTCCCAGGGACTTGAGGTCAATTTCAATATCAAAGTGACCAGAGTTGGCGACGATCGCACCGTTCTTCATAGCGGCAAAGTGTTCGGAGCGAAGCAGGTGCTTGTTGCCCGTAACCGTAACAAAGATATCCCCTTGGGGTGCCGCCTCGGCCATCGGCATCACGCGAAACCCGTCCATGGTTGCTTCAATGGCCCGCACTGGGTCAACTTCCGTGACAATCACATTGGCTCCCATGCCCCGCGCCCGCAGGGCTGTACCCTTGCCACACCAGCCGTAGCCGACAATCACAATCGTTTTTCCGGCTAGCAGAATGTTGGTGGCTCGAATAATGCCATCTAGGGTGGATTGCCCCGTGCCATAGCGGTTGTCAAAGAAATGCTTGGTGTCAGCGTCATTGACATTAATCGCTGGGAAAGTGAGCACCCCGTCTCTGAACATGGCCCGCAGCCGGACGATGCCGGTGGTCGTTTCTTCCGTGGTACCGATAATCTCCCCGATCTGGTGCTGGCGCTCCTGGATCAGTGTCGCAGTCACATCACTGCCGTCGTCAATGATGATATTAGGGCGGTGGTCAAGGGCAATCTGGACGTGGCGACGGTACATCTCAGTGTCTTCACCTTTTTGGGCAAAGACTGGAACACCGTAGTCCGTGACTAAGCTGGCAGCGACATCATCCTGGGTGGACAAGGGATTGCTAGCAATCAACAGCGCGTCTGCTCCGCCGGCTTTCAGAGCGATCGCCAGGTGAGCCGTTTCTGTCGTCACATGACAGCAGGCTACCAAGCGAATCCCCTGGAGCGGCTTCTCTTGAGCAAAGCGGTCTTTAATTTGACGCAAAACCGGCATTTCTCGCCCAGCCCACTCAATACGCTGTTTGCCAAAGGGGGCAAGGGAGAGATTTTTGACTTCGTGATTTAACTGGCTAGAAGTCACGACCATGCAATTAATTCCTCAAATAATCTTCAACGAACCGACGAAGCTTGAGCAACTATACCAGACCTCATCGAGCTGCAGGTCATTCGGGATAGCTACTGAATAAAGAGAGTTAGTCTCAGTAATGCCTGCGATCGCAGGGTATGCAGAATAAACAAACAAATTTAATTCTAATCATCTTAGAGAAATTTGCGGCCTGAGCCAGTCTCTTCCAGCAAGGCTTGCAAAGTCGCCTTTACCTCTGTGGGGTTGGTAGTGGCCGTCCCAAACTGGCGCACGACTATGCTGGCGGCAATATTGCCCAGCACTGCTGCTTCCCAAAATGACCCTCCGGCTGCCAGCCCTAAGGTCAAAGCAGCAACTACCGTATCTCCGGCACCCGTGACATCAAAGACCTCTGTACGATTGAACGCTGGAATGTGCTGTTCTCTGCCAGAAGGGTCAAACAAGCTCATGCCTGCATCCCCACGAGTAATGAGGATTTGTTGCGCCTGAGTGAGCGCCAGCAAATCTTTATCGGCTGCAGTCAGTGCTTGTGGACTGGCGATGGAGTACCCCACTGCCCGTTCAGCCTCCGGCAAGTTAGGGGTGAACAACCTCGCCCCGCGATAGCGCCCCAAGCTTTTTTGGGTATCGACTACGGTTTGCTGATGAGCCAGCACTGCCTGGATGACTGGACCTGTGAAGACTCCATCTCCGTAGTCGGAGCAAACTACAGCATCCACTGTGCCAATCTGGGCTCGGATGTAGTCCGTCAATTGTTCCTGAATCACTGGATCTGGTAGTTCATCAGACTTGCGATCGACTCGGACAATTTGTTGGGTGACTGACTGCCGCGCATGCCCAGAAATGCGGGTTTTTGTGACAGTCGGGCGCTGTGTATCTACCATAATTCCTTCGGTGTCAATCCCAGCATCCTCAAAAATACCCCGCAATGCCTTGCCTTGGTCGTCTTTACCTACCAGTCCCACTGCTTTGACCTGGGCACCGAGCGTTGCCAAGTTGTAGACGGCATTGGCACCGCCGCCTGGCATCTGCCGGGTTGTCTCATGGCGAATAATCAAAACGGGTGCTTCACGGGAAATGCGCTCCACCTGCCCGGTTCAAATCTCGTCTAAGGTCTAATCACCTACACCTAGAACTCGCG
>JAUJON010000053.1 GCA_030447595.1 Thermosynechococcaceae cyanobacterium YX3bin19 | reverse complement strand
CAGCAACACTGTAAGGTGCAAATAAAATTTCAATTCCATCAGGTCGAAAGACGAAACATCCAAGATCATCCCAAGTCTGCGTGCCCTCATTAATCCATTCTCTATCTAATATTGCGTTTTCATCGTCCGGGTCATCATCGACTCGGACTTTATAAAGCTGCTCTCTAACCTCTGTTCTAACAGTTTCGAGTGCCGCGTCTGGTTCTAGGAAGATATCCTCAAGGGACTTGATAAGAATGACAGGCTCTAAAAGGAACGAGTATGTCTGAAAGTAACGGTTTGGGTGAGCCGCACCAGCTCCATTCCAATAAATCATGTAATCAATAGATATTACCTTTCCAACTATTACGGGTTCTCCACAAGCTGCATCGTATGTGTTAGTTCGCGAATACTTTTCTTGCCCATAGTTATAATCCTCTGGCGACGGGATAAACTTATTCACCCGATGTTCAAAAAGGCTGGAAAGAAGGATACCCTTAACGTATTCCCCAATCTCTGATACGTTCGGATACAAGTCAGATTGAAATTCTAGAAATTCCAGTTCAACCTCATAGCCTGGGATTCCATCCCATGCCTCTCGTTTTACTCGGGATGTCCAGTAAACCTGCTCTTTCTCTTGAATCTCACGCCGCTCGAAGCCAAGGCGTTCTAATTGATGGTGTAATGCATCCGCAAGCTGTTCATGGCATCGGGGGTCGCTTGCTCGGATACATTGAAGGTCTCTTACCTGCTCAGGTATCTGTACGTCATCATCTAATAACACTGGAATTAGATAAATATCATCAATTAGCTTCTCAGCTCGTTTATCAAGCGCAAGTTTCAACTCCCGCTGGATGTAGCCCCGCCTATCAAACGCTTGCTTCGATATGAACCAAAGTACGAAGGTAGCTTTTTCCAACGCACGCTTAATTTCAAAATTCCAATTCTGGCCTGGTTTTAAACTGCGAATGTCCATCCAGACATTGAACCCTTGCTTATCAAACCACTTAAAGAACGGTAAGACCCGCTCTCGGTCGGGACTTGCGTAACTGATAAATATTAAAGGGGCAGCTTCTATCATAATTAGTCAGAAGTTAATGTGCCGCTACTTCAGCATAGAAACATAACCTAATGTATGCACATTAGAAGACGCTCAAGAACCAAGCTCACCGGATGCAAGTAACCTTGAACACTCAGCCGACCAACTTGCGGCGTTCCTGTACAGCGCATGGTTAGGCTTAAGCGGTCGCAAACACTCTACTTCGGCTCGCCCTCTACGACTGATGGACTCGCCTCATCAATTCGTCGACAGAGAAGAGAGGCAAACACCAAGTACTCGAAAGCCCTCTGAAACTCTTCTTTCCGACCATGGCTGTGCGCGAACGGATTGCGCACGCCCTTTGTGAATCCCTTGAGGATTTCCATGAATCCAAGTTGCTCATTCTTGATGTTCTCGTCTGAAAGATCACCGAATGCAAGGATAGGGGACCGAAGGCTGAAGGCTGTTTCGGCCAAAGCTGCACCGTCAGTGGTGAGACCAGTCTTGTTACGCATATATTGGAACACTGCCTTTGCCGCTTCCTCGATAGCTTGAGCATGGTGGCCATCCATGAGCAGTTGAGCACAGCCGTCCCGAACGAATGGATGTAGGTGGTCTATGTAGCCCAAGGCTACCTTCTCCGTAGAGCCGCCTGTGCGGACCGCCCGGTGTCTCTCACGCGGGATGTCGTCGTCGGGACCGAACGCCTGCAGTTCACCGATAATTCGGTCCAGGGCGGGTATGACCGCAGCCAGGGAGGGGCCCTTGATTGGGGCTATCTGGTCAAGCCCTGTAGCCATATCGAGTATGTCCCATTCCGTCCCTGTTGCTGAGTGCCGCATAGTCCAGGCCTGCTGGAAGCGTTCTAGGAAAGGGCGTAATCTGCCCAGTGTGCGGGATAATTGCCGCGACTGCTGCTGGAGTTCATCAATATTATGGCCCGGATACCTTAGTATCCGCTGATCGAGAGACTCATTCCACAACCTCTGATGCTCACTCAAATCACGCTGGAACGCCTCGATTTGTTCAAGCAATTCACCTGCTCGCATTTGGACCTCTAATCGTCACGGCCTAACAATTTATTAGACAGATCTGCTCTGCCTAATCACTCTGATCAGAGAGATAGACAGATACCCTGCTGTTTATTTATCCAAAATAGGCAGATGGACAGCAGGCACACTGTATATTAGCCCCAGTCTGGGTATAGATAGCAAAGTTCCGTATAGCTTCCGAACTCTTATAGCCTATGAGTAACTTAGTCTTTCTAAGTGCCAGTCAGCTAGCGATAGTGATGCAAGAGCGCCAGGTTTCAGCCCTAGAGGTGCTGGAGGCCCATCTAGGCCAAATTACTCAGCACAACTCAGCCATGAATGCGATCGCCACAACTCGCACAGCAGCAAAGGCACCCTCTGTAGCAGCAACCCGTAGTTTTCTCTTAGATTGGCTACTTTAATAGTGGGGCCAAGTTCGCTAACCTATCGTCCTTGCGTGCCCTAGGATTAAGCTGTAGCTTGTTGTCGTGACTGCTGTAGAAGAGGTTTTGACAACACGGCTCTACCGAGAACTTCAAGTTGAGACCCATGAATGCAATTCTCTCCCCGCTGCAACGGCTAATGACTACTTGGCTGCTGATCCTAGCTACGGGCTGGGCTACCTTGAAGGTGTTCCAGTATTTCAGTGAACTCCTAAGTATTTTTGTTACAGCTGGATTAGTGGCATTTTTACTGAATTATCCGGTAGCCAAACTACAACGTTTCTTGCCCGCAGTCTGGCAGCAGCTTTGGTTTATCTCGTCGCTGGTATCGGTGTGGCTGTGTTAGGTCTAACCGTTGTGCCGCCTGTGTTGAACCAGGCTCGTCAGCTCAGTACGAACTTGCCATCTTTGTTGGTGTCAGGGCAGCAGCAACTAGCAGAATTTCAGATCTGGAGCGAGGTGCACAACTTGCCCTTTGATGTCGGCATCCTCGGGCAGCAGCTCTCAGCTAAGTTGCAAGACCAGGCTCAGGCACTCACCGCTCAAAGTTTAGGGCTCGTGCTCGGTACGGTCAACTGGCTACTTGACTTGATCCTGATTGTGGTGATTTCGTTTTACATGCTGGTGGATGGCGATCGCGTCTGGCGAGGCATGACAAGCATCTTTGTCGTTCCCATCCGTGACCAACTGCGGGATGCTCTGCAGCGGAATCTCCAGCGATTTTTTCTCCGGACAGTTGCTCTTGGGACTATTTATGGCCCTAGCCTTGGCACCCATTTTTTGGTGGCTACGAGTGCCATTTTTTCTGCTGTTCTCGGTATTTATTGGCCTGATGGAAGTTATTCCAGTTATTGGCGCCACCTTGGGCATTGCGATGGTGTCTACGGTAGTGGCCTTGATTGACTGGTGGCTGGCGCTGCAAGTTTTGGGGGCAGCGATCGCGGTCCAGCAAGTGAAAGACAACCTGATTGCCCCGCGCGTCATGGGCAACCTTACCGGCTTGAGCCCTGTCGTGATTTTTGCTTCCCTTTTGATCGGAGCCCAGTTTGGTGGCTTACTGGGTGTAGTCCTATGCATTCCCATCACCGGGGTTGTTAAAAGTCTGCTAGACATTGTGGTGGACCCAACACTACCACCGCAAACCGGAGCCTTTTTCTATAACCTGTGGAACACACTGCCAGAAAGGAAAGAGGCATTGAGCCCAGTTCAGCATTCAACTCCAGAGCCTTCTAGCACTAGGTAGGGCAGCAGCATAAGACATCGGTGGCAGAGATAGCTTCCAGGCAAGTCTGCCACTGATCAAACGGACAAACCCCACCGTACCAGCAGCATTGTTCTGTGAAGTTAGCGATCACGCGCTCCGGGCACTCCCATAGCCTTGTAAGTTAACGTGGGGGAATGGTTGACCGTAGCGGCCATGCCAAGAGGGACCAAACAAGGTAATGGTTGGTACATCCAGTGCCGCAGCGATGCGAGCCAGGCCAGTATCTCCAGCCACGACCAAGCCAGTACAGGCTAGGACTGCCGCCAGATCTCGGAGAGAACTCGAGGCCAGATGCGGGCTGCATCACCAATTCCATTAACAATCTCCTCTGCCTGGGTTTGGTCTGAACCAACCGGGACTAAGAATGACGCTCCGTACTGACGCTGCAAGGTTTGACCTAACTGGATGAAATGACTCACCGGCCAGCGCTTGATGGCCATTCCAGCATCGGGAATCAGACAGATAAAGGATGGCCAAGACTAGCAAGGGCCTGCTGCGATCGCTGTCGCTCCAGATGCGTCAGATGCAGCCGGGGCGGTAGAATTGCCTGAGACTGAATGAGTCCTTCAGACAGGAGGATTGCTAAGAGCGATCACCGACAAACTGGTCGGTCGGGGCAATTCTCCGAGGAGACACGGCGCGATCGCCAGAGGTTTGTCACCGTCCTAGGAGCGCCACTCTGCTCAATCATCCGGTCAATACCGTCGTAATTGGTGTCAGAGATGATCAGATCAAAGCCATTGTTTTCCAGGAGCTCGGCAAGGGACAGTTGAGGTTGGTGGCGAGCCGCTGCAATCACCTGGTGGATGGGGATCAGTCTGGAGGAGTTCACTGCCGGGGGCAAAGGTGAATACGGTTAACCGGGCTTGCGGGTGGGAACGGCTGAGAGCCTGGATAGCAGCTAAGGCAATTAAAACATCCCCAATTCCCCCCAGAAGTTCCACAAAGAGAATGCTTGTGACCTCATTATCGGCTCATTCATGCTTTAAAGAGAATCTGGGGGCGTCCACAGAGCGATCGGGCACGGTGGTTGGCAGCTCCTGGTGGTAAACGCCGGAAGGAATCAGGCCGCAGCCGCCGTAGCGGGCCATCACTTCTGCAGTTGGGCCAAAACGTCTTCGCCGCAGTGTTCCAGAGGCAGAGCCTGCCAGAAGCTGAAGCCACCGGCGTCCCGCAGCTTAGGGGCATCATAGAGCACGCAGCCTGCTGCCCAGGCAACGCGATACTTGCGCTGATTCTCTGAGGTCAGACCGAAGCGCTGCTGCATGTGGTAGAGGTTGGCGGCGTTGTGAAGTCGCCAGCGTTCCCAAGCCGGGCTGCCCGGCCTCACCGTCTCCGGTTGCACCGGACCCTCCCAGAACTCGATCGCCTGCTCGTGGGGACGGACATCGCCGATAAAGCTGAGTCCGATCACGGCACAACCGACGAAGCCACACCCTTCCTCGCAGATAGCTGTGAACATGCGTTCCATCACGTCGGGTTCAAGAATCAGGTCATCGTCCAGAAACAGGGCATAGGGGGCGCTCACCTGGTCTAAGAGAAACTGGCGGTGTTCTGCTAAGCCGCGTCGGGGAAGATGCCGGTGGCCGGCGATCGCATGGCCCTTGGCTTGCAGCACCCGCAAAGCCGCCTGCACTTCAGGCGCTTCTAAAGAAGAACTATCTTCCGTTTGATCCGAGACGATAACACGGAAATCTGGGAAGGTTTGGGCACAGAGGCTTGTGAGAGTGACGGCCAAGGCAGCCGGACGGCGATAACTGGGAATAAGTACGTCAATTAGAGTCATGACAATACCTCTAGCGGCAAAGACGGTGCTGATGCCCCACTCAGCAACTCGCGGGTAGCACGGACAACGGTTTCAGGTGCCACTAGCCGCAAACAGTGATAGTGTCCTTCTGGACAGATGCTCTTGTAGCAAAACCGGCACGGCACATCTTGAAACAGTACCCGGTTGGGCACGCCCCAAGGGGTGTGCTGGGGGTTAGTGAGAGCATATAAATCCACTACGGGTGTCCCTACCGCCGCGGCGACGTGGACGGGACCTGTGTTGTTGGAGATTAAGACCGGGGCCAGCTCCAGCAGTGCCGCCAGCTCTCCTAGATTCAGGCAGCCAACCAATGAATGAGAGCGTGCCATCATAGTGGCTTGGATTTGCTGTACTAGCTCCTGTTCCGGCTGGGTGCCTGTAAACACAACCTGAACCCCTTCGTCAATTAGCTGTTGCGCAACTACTGCAAACTGCTCTGGTGGGTAACGGCGAGACAGAGCCGTCGCGCCAGGATGAATCACAACCCAGGGTTGCGACAGGTCTAGACCCTGTTCGTGAAGCAGGTTTAATACGCAACAACGGGCTACTTCCGGGACTTGTAGCGACAAGCGTTCATCCTCAATCTGGCAGCCAACTGTGGCAACCAAATCGAGTTGGCGGCGGACTTCGTGGCGGATGAATTGCTCTGGTTCCAGATCGCGAACCCAGTCGCTTAGCAGTTGGTAAGGATTCTCGTGGCAGTGGGCTAACCGCAGGGGAATCCCTGCCAGGTAGCAGAGAAAGGCTGAGGGCAGGGGATTCTGGCTGTAAACGGTAAAAATAATTGCCGCATCAAATTTCAACTGCCGGAGCCGTTCTGCCATGTCGTACTCTGGCTGGCTATTGACGCGGGGTGCCGTCGCTTTCAGCCAGGGGGCATCATAAATAATCGTGTGATCCAGCTCTGGAATCAGTGGGGCCACAGCAGCCCCTGCTGAGGAAGTGAACAGCGTCACCCGCCGCTGGGGGCGGGACGCCTTCAGTGCCCGCAGTGCTGGTGTGGTCATCAGCACATCCCCAATGGTGTCCAGCCGGATGCAGAGAATATTTTCAACGGCGTTCCAGTCAGCCATGCTTACTTTCCTCAAGCCTTGTGCAGTAGTGGTATTCAGAGGGGGCTACCGAGCAGTACTGCCGCAGCGCTTGCAGGTCACAGGCAACGGTTCCCGGCTGGCTTACGACCACAGCAGCGGCAGCAGTAGCCAGGTCCGCCGCCACTGGCACATCCCCACCAGCCGCCAGAGCTAGGGTAAAGGCGCTGATAAACGTATCCCCCGCTCCGGCAGTCTGAGCTTGAGGTTGGGGCTGAGCCTGGGTGCGATAAAGGGGACGCTCCGGCTCGATAATTAGGCTGCCTTCGGTGTCTAAGGTCACTGCGACAATCTGGGCTCCGGTGAGTTCTAGCAGGCGGGAGCTGGAGGCAGCAATCTGAGCCGGACGAGCACAGCTCTGCATGAGCGCCTCAGTTTCTAGTAACGCCACTGCTTCGCGGTAATTCGGCTTGGTAACCGTAACGCCTAAATGGCGGTAGTTTCCTAAGTGCCGGGAGTCAACAGCTAGGATGCACGGGGTTGGCGCTGGCGATCGAGCGATGTTCCCCCGGGCTAACGCGATGTTCTTCCGGGCTGACGCGATCGCCTCAATCATTGCTGGGGTGAGAATGCCATAGGCATAGTCGGAGACGATTACCGCATCACAGTTGGGTAAGTGGTGGATCAACTGGTCAATCAATGCTTGCTCAGTTTCAGAATCGAGGGGCTGGGTGCTGCCCTGGTCAAATCTTACTAGCATCTGGGAGCCAGCCAGCACGCGCTGTTTTGCCAGGGTCTGCCGCGATGGTCCGCTCAGCAGGAAATTAGGGGATACTCCCCGGCTAGCCAATGCTTGCCGCAGGCGAGTACCCTCCCAGTCATTCCCGACAACCGAGAGGAACGTTACTTGTCCCCCTAAACCGGCAACATTGACGGCAGTGTTAGCCGCTCCACCCGGAACGTCCCGACGGTGGAAGATATCGACGACAGGCACCGGCGCTTCCGGGCAAAGACGCTGAGCGGAGCCTTCCAGGTAACTGTCCAGCATCGCCTCGCCGATCACCAGCACTCGCAATCGCGCCATTGCGTCTAGCAACTGCCCCAAGGTACTCATCGCCTTTCTCCGCTGACACTGGGGGCTGGATTGGATGAGGACAGATCAATGCCCGTGATAATTCGAGCGGCCTCTTCTAGATCAGCGACTCGGTAGTGGGGCGATCGCATTGGGGTGAGCTGCCACTCGGTCTCGTTGCCGTTGTCAATCAGTACGGTGCGGCAGCCAACCCGACGGCCTGCCTCAATGTCGTGCAGGATATCCCCAATTAGCCAGGAGGCTGCCAGGTCAACCCCTTGGGATTGGGCAGCCTGCAGCAACAGGCCGGATGCAGGCTTACGACAGTCGCAGTGAATGGTATACTCAGCAACCACACCATCCGGGTGGTGGGGGCAGTAGTAGAAGCCTGACAGCGGTACGCCCAGCTGCTCTAATAACTGCCGCAGTCGCGCCTCAAGGGGCACCAGTGCTGCTTCTGAGAAATAGCCCCGGGCAACACCAGATTGATTGGTAATCACAATCAGGGGATAGCCTGCGGCATGGAGTAGGGGCAATCCCGCAGCGGCACCGGCAGCCAACTGAATCTGCTCCGGGTCGACGTTATAGGGCACGTCTGGAATCAACGTCCCGTCCTTATCCAAAAATACAGCGCGGCTCAGCATATTAGGGCCAGGAGGTCTCGCGCATGGGCAGAACCGTTACTTCCGGAATTACAGTCCCTGGCGGTTGTGCCAGCACATAGCGAATGGTGTCGGCAACGTTCTGGGGGTCTTGCAGGGTATCCACATCAATGTCGGGGAAGCGGTCTAGCAGGAATGGTGTCCGCATACCCCCAACGATCGCAGTCACTTTAATATTGTGGGGACGGGCCTCCACGTGCAGGGCATGGCTCAAGCCCAAAAGCCCCCATTTACTGGCATGGTAGGCAGAGGCGTTGGCCCAGGCTCGCTTGGCAGCGGTGGAGGTGACGTTGACAATGTGACCGCTGCCCTGCTGCTTCATCTGCGACAGCGCGTACTTTGAAGTAATAAAGGGACCATGAAGGTTAACCTGAAGCACCCGCTCCCAGTCGCTCACGGAAACTTCATCCACCGGCAGGGTAATGTCGATTCCGGCATTGTTGATCAAGATATCCAACGAACCGTGCTCGGTGACAATTTGTTGGAAGGCAGGCTCAACCTGCTGGGCGTCGCTGATATCTAGCCGCAGTGCCGCTGCCTTGCCACCATCAGCCTGAATTTCTAGAGCCAATCGCTCCCCTAGCTCTTCTCGAATATCAGCGCAGATGACGATCGCCCCTGCCTGAGCCAGGGTCCGGCAGATGGCTTCCCCCAGTCCTCGGCCTCCTCCGGTGACAACTGCAACCCTGTCTTTTAGTTCTGCATGATTTACTACTCCTAATCACTTCCAATAGTCCCGCTGTCCTGCGTTTGCTAGTCTGGTCCACAGGTTTCTTCAATCGCCGCGATCGCCGCCTGGTTCTGGTAGGTATCCGCTCCTCTACGAGCCTCGCAGAGCAGATGGATCACCACCATATGCACCTCCTGGATCTGCTGGGTATCCGCTGCCGGAACAATAATACAGAGATCCGCTAGCGCCCGTAAGTCCCCACCATCGCGGCCGAGTAACGCCACCGTACGCAGCTGCTGTCGCCGGGCAGCCTGAAACGCCTGGATCAGATTGCGGGAACAACCGCTGGTGCTAATCCCCAGCAAGACATCTTCCGCTCGGCCAAAGGTTTCTACCTGCCGCGCAAAGACATTTTCGTAGCCGACATCGTTGGACCAGGCCGTCAGCACGGCGGTGTCGGCACAGAGGGCCAATGCCGGTAAGCCTGGGCGATCGAGTCGTTTAAACCGGCCGACAAACTCCGCAGCCAGATGCTGGGCATCCGCCGCACTCCCACCGTTGCCACAGATTAACACCTTGCCCCCTGCTGCAAAGCAGTTGCTCAAGACGGCTGCTGCCTCCAAAATTGCTGAGCGTAAACGCCGCCGCGATTCTTGCAGGGCCTGGATCGCGCCATCAAAGCCCCGGTCGATAATTGCTAGCTCGTGACGCTGCTGAGGCTGTCTGGCCGACAGTACCACTTCATAGAGGTCGGCAATCCGGTTCGTCACCTTTTGCCAGGTAAACAGGTCATTGGCCCGCTGGATCGCCTGGCGACGAAACACACTCAACAGCTTCGGGTGTTGGTAAAGGTGGGCAATCCGCTCTGCAATCGCCACTGGATCGTTGGCCGGCACGAGGTAGCCCGTTTCCCCATCCCGCACTGTGAACTTGATGCCACCAACATTGGAACCAATTACTGGGGTACCGCAGGCCATCGACTCCACGGGGGTAATGCCAAAGGGCTCGTACCAGGGAGTGGTAACAAAGACATCAGCAGCGCTGTAGTACCACTTGAGGGCTTCGCGCCCGCGCTGGCCAATGAAAGCTACCCTGTCTGTGACTCCCTCAGCTTTGGCGATCGCCTGCAAGCGCGTAATCTCAGGACTAAGGACTGAATCTGCATCTCCGGCCTCTCCACCCACCACCAGCAGCCGAGCCGGGATCTGCTGCTGTAATAGAGCATAACCTTGGATCACCGTGTCGACTCCCTTACGGGGTACCATCCGCCCCAATTGGAGAATGATCCGGTCTTCGGGAGGAATCCCTAGGGCAACGCGGGCCAGCGCTTTACCAATTGGCCAGAACTGACCGGGGTCAAAACCACCGGGAATAATCGTGATCCGAGCCGGGTCCGCATTGTAGAAGCGGATCAGGTCCTCTTCTTCTTGAGGGCACTCGGCAATGATGTGGTCCGCCTCTGCCACCACCCGGTCCTCAATTGCAAATCGCTGGTTGGGAAACTCGTCTGCCTCTCCCTGGTGAACACGGCGCACCCGCCCCAGGGCATGAAAGGTGACGATAAAGGGGATGCCAAGCAGGCGCTTAACCTCTGCCGCCACTAGCCCCGACATCCAGAAGTTAGCGTGGATCAGGTCATAGCTTGACCGCTGGCTGCAAGAAAGGACGTAGGCTGTGAACTCCGCCATCAGCGGCAGCAGGTCTTCCTTGCGGATGTACTGGTTGGGCCCAGCAGGGACGTGAATGATCCGCACCCCATTGGCCCACTCCGCTTGCTCCGGCAGCAGGGAACTATCCCGCCGGGTGAAGACATCAACGCTGTAACCGAGGCTGGCCAGATTTTTGGCAACTTCACCGACATAGACATTTTGACCACCGCTGTCTACGCCACCCAGAGTCGCTAGGGGGGATGCGTGCTCACTGATCAGGGCAATCCGTTTCGTCATAGCGTTCCTTGTAGTTCTGTGGAGGTAGCAAGCCCTGCCGGAGTCGAAGTAACCTGAGCAAGCACCTGCTCCCAGTCACGGATAAAGCGTTGGATTGAAAATCGCTGGCGGGCCTGCTCCCGCGCTCCTGCTCCCCAGCGATGAGCAAGATCGGGATCATCCAGTAGCGATCGCATGGTAGTGACTAACCGCTCAAGGTTGGTATCAATATAGCCGCATCCCGGCTGCACTACCGTGACCATTTCTGTCGTTGCCAAGCCAACAATTGGCATGCCAATCATCATGGCTTCACACACCGCCAACCCTAAACTTGTATAGCGAATCGGATTGAAAAAAAAGCGATAGCGGGCCTGAAAGGCAGGCAAGTCCCGGTGAGGTATTTCCCCCAATCCCCCTAGCCGCTCGGAACCCATGCCCACTAGCTGCAGCGGTACCTGAGCGCGAAGCTGCTCAAACAGATCCGCGCCCAAGCGACGGCCCCGGCTGCCCAGGCCATTCACCACGACCAAACCACACGCTTGTTCCCCCGTGTAGCAAACACCTTCGGGCACCATTACTCCATGCTCAATCACGCGAGTGGGGGTGCGGCCGCTGTCCCACATCAGGTTATTAAAATCTGTGACGTGAACTAGCAGCACATTCGGGTCATCTACGGGATGGCGGGTATCGGTAGGGTGCTCTCGCGGTGGGTCATGCTCCAGGTAAATCCGGGGTAGCTGCCGCTGTGATTCCGAGAGGATCTCGTACTGATCTTCCAAGTAGTTCTGGCGAGACTGGAACAGGATGCAGTCAAAGGAAAGGTGCCGCACCTCTACCGACGGCACATCATGCACATTCTCCGGCCAGGGGAGATTTCCCAGCCGACCACCGTAACCCACGGGATGTCCTGGCTTTACGGGTAAGAAAAACTCGTGATTGGCCTGGGTTAGATAATAGAGGTAACTCCCGTGGATGTGCCAGGTGAGGATGCGCAATCGCCGGGTTGCTGTGGACGCTGTCATCTCCAGTCCCTCCCAGAGGGAATGGCTGTGCTCAATCCTTGCTCCAGCAAAAATAAATAATAGTCTAAGTCGTGGACCTGCTGGGGCGAGGATTTAATCCAGTGGGAAAGAACGCCGCCGCCAAACTCCTGGGACTGACCGAGGCGCAAGGGAATTCCAGCCAGGTAGCAGGCGTAGGCCAAGGCATGGGGAGACTGGGAAGGACGGGTAAAAATGATTGCCCCCTCGAATTGGTAACGTCTCAGGGTTGAAATTAAATCTTGATCAAGGGAGCGGTTTGGATGATGTCACCCACCGCCGGATGGACGAGCACCTCATCAGCCAGTAGAGATGCAGCCTCAGAAGATGGCACCAGAAGGGTAATCTTGGCCTCAGGCAAGCTAGGCGTAGCTTATGGAGAACGGCTGGTACAGCTGCATCACCTGGAAAAATTGCTAGAGCCGGCGAACGCACTGCCAGGAGCTTGGCCGCATCGCGCCGACCATCCTCTAGCAGTTCCACTTGCTCCAACACCTGAGCAGAGGTTGCATTAGCTCGTCCACCCACAACCCGGTGCCGCTGACGGTTTAGGGGTGCCCAACGATGGGTGTCTGCGGTCAGCATGATCACCACGCTGGGAATGCCGAGGGCTGCAGCCAAGTGAGAAACGCCGTGGTGTCATTGCACACCAGTAAGCGAGCCTTGCTCAACAAGGCAGCCAAGGCACCCAAAGGGGTCTCACCCGCTAGGTTCAGAGCCGGGGCCTGCATGGAGTCCACCACAGCCTCTGCCAGCGGCATTTCTGCGGTGGAGCCGGTTAATACCACTTGCAGCCCCGTGCAGCAAGGGGCATCGGCGACTTTGGCAAACTGCTCAGTGGGCCAGCGCCGCGCCGGATCATAGGCACCGGGATGTACACAGGCATAAGCTTTGGCTGCAGGTTACGGGCAACCTCCAAGGCGTGGAGCGATCGCCAGTCCGCCTCCTGTAGCGGAAATTCTAGCGCTTCACCTTGGGGGGGGAATTCCTAAAAACTCCATCAGGTTCAGGTGGCGTCGCACCTCTGGTTCATGGGTAGGATAAGGCAAAACCGATCTGGGTCGGGGCAATACTCACCGGGGAGAAAAAGCCAGCGGTCAGTTTAGCCCCAGCAGAACTGTCAAGGGATTGCTGATAATGCCGCTACCATGCAGTTGTAAGGCCAAATCAAACTGTTGCTGGTGAACGTCATGCAAGAACTCGGGTAGCTGATGCACTGCCAGGCACTCTGGAAGCCCTGGATAGCCAGGAAACTCGATCGCTTCATCGAAGTAATGATGGGAAGCGCTCAACCAAGCCCTGCACTTCCGGCAGACCAACCAGGATGATTTTTGCCTGGGGTAGGGCTGAACGCAGTGCCCGGAATGCAGGTACAGCACAAAGAAAATCACCCAACCCTCGCAATGCCCGCACAACTGCTACCCGCTGCGGAAGTGGTTCTCCTAATCGTGGGAGATTATTCACGGGGTTCTACTGCGAAAACGACATACACATGTTTATCGGGGAAGAGCAATGATTCAAAAGGTAGAGCTGAATTTCCAGTCACAGGCAAGACCGTTCTGGGGGTGAATCGATACTAGTTCCTGCTCAACCACAGATTGTTTCTACTGCAACTTCTGATGGTCGTCTCAAGCAGATAAAGTTAAAGCTCCAGGTTTAGGAAATGGCTTGACTATCTTTGACTGGCAGCATCGCTGATACTTAGACAGTAATCATCGGAAAGTCCTTACTTTTGAGTTATTACCTAGCTGAATGCACTTGATTGCCTGTAAATGGCTAGCCTACAGTTAATACCATTAGAACTACGGTAAAAGATCTATCTGTTGACAGATAGATTTATCCGGCTTTCTCCTAAGTCCACTGGTCCTCTATTAACTCAGGCTCTACCAGCACCTCCTAAAAAAAGGCCACCTGCGTAAAGGTGGCCTTCATAATCAAATTAAATTCGGGCAGCTAGGAATTAGTAGTCAAAGTCGCCGCCCATACCAGCACCTGCACCAGCGGAGCACTATCCTTTCGGCTCTGGCTTGTCAGCAATGATGCACTCACAGTAGTCAGGACCATCCCGGCAATTGAGGCAGCATTTGCAGGGCAGAACGGGTGACCTTAGCTGGGTCAACAATGCCTGCTTCAAACATATCGACGTATTCGTTAATTGCCGCATCGAAACCGACGTTGAAGTCTTTTCGACGCGTTCAGCAATGATTGCTCCATTCTGGCCAAAGCATTCTCCAACTGCCTTAGAGGAGAGGTGAGAGAACGTCGGACAATGGTGGCGCCGATTAGTTCTTCGCCTTGGAGGGTATTCGCTGCCCAGCCTGCCAGTTGCGGTGCCAGATGCGCCAGAGTAGTACCACCACCGGGAACAATTCCTTCTTCCACGGCTGCCTTGGTGGAGTTAATAGCATCTTCCAGGCGGAGCTTGCGGATCCTTCATTTCCGGCTCGGTTGCCGCGCCGACCTTGACCACTGCAACACCGCCAGCCAACTTCGCCAGACGCTCTTGTAGCTTTTCTCTTGTCGCGGTGAAGACCGAAGTTTCATCCATTTGCCGACGGATCTGTTCGCAACGCGCTTTTGACAGCAGGCTTCGTTACTCTCAGCAACGATCGCGGTGTTGTCTTTGGTAATGGTGATGCGACGGGCTCGACCCATCATTTCCAGCTTGGCGCTATCTAGCTTCAGACCGGCATCTTCTGTGATCACTTCACCACCCGTTTCCAGCACAGCAATGTCTCCAGCATGGCTTTACGGCGATCACCAAAGCCAGAGCCTTAACTGCTGCCACATTCGAAATACACCCCGTAGGCGGTTGACCACTAGGTTGCTAGGGCTTCTTTCTCGATATCCTCGGCCAGGATCAGTAGCGGCTTACCGGAACGTGCCACCTGCTCCAGAACAGCAAAGGTCTTGCACTAGGTAATTTTCTTATCCGTGATCAGGATGAAGGGTTCATCCAGAACTGCTTCCATCCGTTCGGGGTCAGTGGCAAAGTAGGGAGAGATGTAGCCCTTGTCAAAGCGCATGCCTTCAGTGACTCCAGTTCGGATGGACTTGCCCTCTTCCAGGGATCACACCTTCCTTACCGACTTTGTCCATAGCACTGGCGATC
Source organism: Thermosynechococcaceae cyanobacterium YX3bin19 (assembly GCA_030447595.1). Classification (GTDB taxonomy): domain Bacteria; phylum Cyanobacteriota; class Cyanobacteriia; order Thermosynechococcales; family Thermosynechococcaceae; genus JAUJON01. The sequence continues at coordinate 3,053 of JAUJON010000053.1, read as the reverse complement.
ATTTCGCCGACTTCTGGGTCGTTGCCAGCAGAAATTGTGCCGACCTGGGCGATCGCTTTGGAGTCCTCCACAGGGCGGGCATGTTCAGAAATTTTGTCTACCAGGAATTGAGTAGCCTTTTTTCAATTCCCGCCGCAGGGAAATCGCATTAGCACCGGCAGCAACGTTACGTAGATCTTGACCCATGCTGTGAGCTAGGACAGTAGCAGTGGTGGCCCATCTCCAGCTACGTCGTTGGTTTTGAGGCTGCTTGGCGAATCAGGGCGACACCCGTGTTCTCATTGGCGATCTCTAGTTCGATTTCCTTTGCAATTGTCACGCCATCATTGACAATCGAGGAGCGCCGAACTTTTTCTCTAGGAACGACGTTGCGACCTTTTAGTCCTAGGGTGACAGCTACAGACTCAGCCAGTATGTCCATCCCCTTTTCTAGGCCCGACGAGCGTTCTCATAAATGATACGTTTAGCCATAAACGGATTAACCTCAGTAGTTAGGCAAGTAATGTTCAAAACTCAATGAAATGCTCCCTGCCGCTCAGTACAGCAACAGGCCGAAAAGCTACTATTCAACGACGGCGAGAATGTCTTTTTCGGATAGAAGCACGTAGTCTTCACTGAGCTTAATATCGGTGCCAGCGTACTTTGAATAAAGCACTTTATCGCCGACTTTAATTTCCATCTCTTGGCGGGAGCCATCGTCACTCCGCCGGCCCGGGCCTACCGCCGAGACTTCCCACTTGAGGCTTCTTTAGCATTATCAGGGAGCAGAATGCCACCAGGAGTCTTCTCTCAGAAGGGCTGACCTTGACGAAAACGCGACGCCCAAGGGCTTAATAGTAGAAACGCTTAAAGATACGGCTGCCATACAAATTTCTCCAGACTGTACACTCGTTGAAAAAATACACAAAATAAAGCGAGGCCGAGATTAAAGTCCTGTCGCTAAAGGTCTGTACCAAGGTTGATTCAGAATGGGTCCCCTGAGGGACTCGCTGCGAATCCCCCCCCCCCCCCCCCCCCCCCCCCCCCCGTTGGATGCCAGACAGACAAAGACTGCAACCTTACCTCGATTCCGACTTTTAATTTTAGCACTCTCAGCATCTGAGTGCTAATTTAGCGAAGTCAGCAAAACGTTGCAAGAATTCTACTGTACGGGTTTCCGAACTTCTTACCCTGGATTATCTGACTGCAAACCCACTACTTAACGCTTTCTGAGGCGAGTTTGCGCAGCTGACAGCGCTGTGGGTAACTGGTCTGGGTTGCGGCCTCCAGCCTGAGCCGATTGGGTCTTCCACCACCGCCGCCGCCGCAAAGCCTGGCAATCTCACCAATAAATTTTCCGGCCTGCAGTCCCCGCTGATTCAATTGGGGGCTGACAGCAGCGACCAGGCTAACTTTCCGGCTTCGGGAATAGAGCCTAGAACAACAACTACTCCTTCACCCAGTTTCTGCAACAGTCGTTCAGCAGCAACCTTTGAGGAGTCGGCATCTACTCCCATCTAGTTGGGCCACGAGAATTTTATGCGTGCCGACAGCCTCTGCTTGTGCTAATAAGCTGTCCGCTTTGGTTAACACTAACTCTTGCTTCAGGGAATCGAGTTGCTTTTGGGCCGATTTCAGCTTCAGCTGCAGAGCAGTAACCCGCTCAGGGATCTCTCAGGTTTTGCCTTGAAGCGTTCGCTGAGATCTCGGACAATGCCATCCCGCAGATTCAGATATTCCAAGACCGCCGGACCGGCTACCGCTTCAATCCGGCGGATTCTCAATGCTACCCCGGTTTCTGAAATATTTTTAGCAGGCCAATTTCTGCAGTGTTGTTCACATGGGTGCCACCGCACAGTTCCATAGAAACCCCTGGCACATCCAGAACCTGCACCTGCTCCCTGCATTTCGCCGAACATAGCGATCGCGCCCTTTGGGTCTTTGGCTCAGCAATTGGCATTTCACTTACCTGGGCATTGTGGGCTTCCGCAATCCAAATATTAATCTGGTCCTCCACCTGCTGAGTTCCTCCTGCGTCAGCGGTCGCGGACAGTTAAAGTCAAAGCAAGCCGGTCAAAAGCAACCAGAGAACCCGCCTGAGAAATCGAATCATCCACAACTTCTTCAGAGCAGCCTGCAGCAAATGTGTCGCAGTGTGGTGTGCCGAGTGCGGCGCGACAGGCTAAATCAATCTGAGCCGTGACACGATCGCCCACCTCGCAGGGTGTCTCAATCGACCCGGCCAAAGTGACAAAGACGTAGACTTTTTCTGACATCCTCAATCCTGACTAAACTGTATCGCCGGACAAAGAAGCCGCGATCTTTAATCTGGGCCGCCGGACCCGCATAGAAGGCGTTGATCCAGCAATACCTGCACCGTTGTCTCGGCTTCCGCCGACTCAACAGATTCCTCTTTACCAGTAGCTGTGACTTCGCCCGGGTCACAGGCCAGGGTATACCCAGGAACTGGGTTTTGATGTTGCGCCAACTCATCCAGCGTTCCCTGACAGCCGGTCAATGGTTTCATGGCCGCGATTCGCGATCGCCAGCGTTCCATCTCCGTCAGTTTCATTTCATCTACTGTCAACCCGTGTTCTGTGGCAATTTCCGCGGTTAGCTCTAGGGGAAAGCCGTAGGTGTCGTACAAGGTAAAGGCATCCTTGCCGCTGATGGTTTTACTGGCTTGAGTAGACTTTTGGGCGAGAATTTCGCTTAGGAGTTTCTCGCCCCGCTCCAGAGTCTGCAAGAACCGTTCCTCTTCCCGCTGCAGTTCTGCCTTGATACTGTCGGCTTTAGCCCGAACCTGGGGGTAAGCTGTCTCCGCCAGGGCGATCGCTGTTTCCGCCACCTGGGAAGTAAACTCACCCGCGATGCCAATCAAGCGTCCGTGGCGAACCACTCGCCGGAGCAGCCGTCGCAGCACATAGCCCCGACCCACGTTAGCGGCGCTAATGCCATCGGCAATCATATGTACGACTGCCCGCACATGGTCGCCAATGACTTTTAGGGAGACTTTGGTGGCTTCCTGGGCGCTGGTGTAGTCAATTCCGGCAATTGACGCAGCGGTTTTAATG
>JAUJON010000052.1:23451-24937 GCA_030447595.1 Thermosynechococcaceae cyanobacterium YX3bin19 | reverse complement strand
CGTTTGCAGAGACGAGCCTTGGCATCAAACGAGGACGGCTGTGACGCTGGAAGATTTCGTCAGTCAACCAATCAGTGGTGACTCGGAAATTATGAACAGGATTTGGCAGCAACTCCAGATAGGTACCCTTACGGATCAGATGACCCAGTCTACCGGTAATTTCAAACCGCTCGGCAATATTAGCGGCACTCTCCCCTAACCCCAGTTTCATCAGTGTTCCGCGCAGAGCTACGCGGGCTGGCGATGGTTCCTCACCCTTGGCAATCGCTTGCAAGTTGTGGGCGATCGCGGCTCCCTGTTGATAGGCCACTTGGGCAGTTGCTGGCAGCGGGTTTTCCCCTAATGTTGCACAATCACCCCCAGCAAATACTTCTGGAAAGTCAGGCAGTTGCAATGTTGGGGTGACCCAGAGGCGGCCTTGGCGATCGTGATGCCCTTTGGGAATTGACAGATTTTTAATGACTGGATGGGCCGTATTCCCAGCTGCCCAAATAATTGTTCCGGCTGCTAACGTTTCCAACTTGTGACGTTTGTACTCAACCTGATTGGGACGAATGGCGCTGACTGACGCCTCTGCTAGTACCTCTACAGGTACCGTACGTTGTTGCAGTGCCTTTTCCGCAGTTGGGCGTAGACGACTATTCACGTCCCCCTTGAGGATTTCTTTACTGCGGTTGAGGACTACTACCCGAATCTCTTGTGAGTTGCCCCCGAGTTTGCCATACCAGATCGGCAGCAAGTCAGCCAGGGTTGCCGCCATCTCAATCCCTGCCGGACCAGCACCAATAACTACCACAGTCAGCAACAGGCTCCGCTGCTGCGGATCTTCAGTCTGGCTTGCCCGCTGTAAACATTGACGCAGGTGTTGCCCCAGAGCCATGGCATCTTCGCCGCTGCGGAAGGGAATCGTGTTTTCCTTTGCTCCCTCGATGTCGAAGTAGCTAATAGCACTGCCCAATGCCAGCACCAGACTACTGTAGGCATAGTGCAGACCAGAAGCCAACTCAATCCGCCGCCGCTGTAAGTCAATGTTTAAGACGGTATCCTGAACAAAGGCGATACCACTGCAATCTAGCAGTTCCGCGTAGCGGGGCCAGACCTGATTGGTGTTCATCTCTCCGCTGAGGAACTCATAGAGCAAGGGTTTAAAGACAAACCGCTCTTTCTGGTCAATCAGGATCACTGGTCTAGGATAGCGTTGATGGCATAGATGCAAGGCAGTGAACAGCCCAGTAAATCCAGCACCTATAATGACTGTTGGATTCGACGGATTCATAGAACGGCTGGTGCGAAGTGGACAAAACCGGGCAAGAGCAGAATTGATCTTCAGTGTTCAGCAAAGGCTTTTGCCAAGACACCTTGCGTTCAGGAATTCAGCGGATTAAATACTAAAAAACGTAGTGCACTAAACCGATGAATTACTAGGTTACTAGAACTAGCTGCAGTGCAGCTAGTTCTAGTACTACTGAGCGCTGGCAGTACTGGC
>JAUJON010000052.1:0-23351 GCA_030447595.1 Thermosynechococcaceae cyanobacterium YX3bin19 | reverse complement strand
TGAGTTTCATCATTTCAAGCTCCTTAAGACTACGATTGCTGAGTAGGCTTGTACTTCAGACTCACCAAAATCTTGGCTTATAAAAGCTCTTTAATAATGATTTTTCTCTGAGAGTTTGGTTCAAAATAATGAGAGTTTCCTGAGAGATGTATGAGAAATTTTCAAGAAAAACCAATGATTTTTTTAACTAAAGTTATTCTTCCATCCATTAAGTTTTTACTACTGAGTCATTCTGAAGTCGTATGAGCAAAAAATGGCACTTGCGGTCTAAGTGGCTCGGCTTAGGACTGGTCTGTTTTGGCGTTGCTTTCAGCGCCGGTGCATTTGCCAAACAGTATCAGCAGCAAGCGGCCATTCGCACACTGATCAACCAAGCTAGAGATGCCTGGGTCGCTGGAGACGCCATTGCTCTCTCACAGCTATTTACACCTGACGGGGTGCTAATTGTGCCAGGTCAGCGGTGGCAGGGGCGAGCGAGAATTCGCCAAGAGGTCTCTCGCTTCGCTCAGCAGTATGCCGATGTGAAGATTGAGATTCAGCAGATTATTGTTGCAGACAATCGAGCTGCTGTAGAGTGGCACTACGAAGATACGGAAAAGGCCACTGGCAAGCGGAACCAAGCTGATGATGCCATTTTGATCGATTTCAAAGATGGTCGGATCAGCCGCTGGCGGGAATATTTTGATACTGAAACACCGGCTGGAAAACCGTAATTTTGGCGTTTAGTAGTTTATATCCCCTTAAATCCAATGCCAGTTTCCATTTTTTGTGGATGGCTGGCCTTGGCAGCGGTGGGGCTCGGTTTGCGCCAAGTTCCCACCTGGCCCAGCGCGATTCCGGATAAAATGACACTACCGCCAAGATACTGGGCTGGGGTTGGTGCTTCGCCCAAAATCAGGTAAGCCGCCAAGACGGCGGCAATCGGGTTGAAAGCAGCAGCGAGTGAAGCGTCAGAACCGCTAGCATTTTTTAAGCCGGTTAGCCAGAAAGACTGGCCGACTACGACAATGAGCGCGCCATAAACTAGCATCCATTTCCACAAAAAGGGTGAGAAAGCATCCATGAAGTGATGGCTGCCGTAAAAATATAGGGCCGCGAGAAAGAAGATGACAGTTCCCAACGCTGTCCGCACGATTGAAAAAATTCCCACAGGAATCCGATGAAGATGGGCCTTGCTGATAATGCTAGAAATGGCAACAGCCCCTGCTCCGATCGCGGTGAGAATCTCACCCCAGCCTAGGCTACCGGATGCCGAATTGTCCCATAGGCCCTGAAGCGCCACCGTTAGCAAGACCCCGATAAAGGCGACAATCGCGCCGCCAATTTCCCAGCGATTTGTCCGCTCTCCAGGAACCAGATGGACAAAGCCAGGGTTAGGGCGGCCTGATGCGGCCAACCAAAATGACGTTGTTCACCGCGGTGCGAGAAAGGGCCTCAAATATAGTCCCTGGAGCCACCGCTCCCGCTAGAAGTGCCACGACTGCCATATCGACCCAGTCGGGGCGCGTAAACCGCCGGAAGGAACGAATACTTAACTGTCGCCGGTAAATCAACAGCAAAATCAGCAAAGCGCAGAGATTACCCACAACAAACGTTGCAAAAAGAAATGGGATTTCTGCCATCAATCAGATTTGGGAGCCAATTTCCGTTAATTTTCGCGTAATTGAGCTAGCAGCAGCAAAGATAATCACGGCTAACCAGAGATAAGCCTGTCCCGGAATTCTACCGAGAGGGGAGACTGCAGCGGTCTTCTTCATGCTTTTCTCAGATTCTATGTCGGGTTTCCAGCAGCCTCTACGGAGCAGGCCGAGCAGGGCCAGCATGGGCTTGCTATCTTATCATGCACCCTTTTACTGCTATTGAATACTAGTAAGCTGGCAATTTCTATTGCTGAGGCAATTCCTTTGAGAGCTGCAGAAGCCCAAATTTCTGGGTCCACTTAGATCGGACAGGCCGCTACGTCAGGGTCTTCAGCAAAAAACTAACCAAGGCCAGGTAATCGGGTTTACCAGTAGTTCCTTGGCAACCAAGAAACCCGCGATCGTCCAGGTTTGGTATTTCCTAGCTTGTTTGCCAATGAGGCGACCATTTCTTCCATCGTAGTACTGGCCACTGCTCTTCACCCAGTCGTCTTTCGGCAATTTCCACGGCCCGAGCCGCTAGCGCTGTTCGACCCGTTTTCTGCGCAGCCGCAACCAGCATCCAAAGAAGAACGGCCCAGTTGCCACCATTGTGGTACGACCACGGTACATTCTTTGATCAGCCTCCGTAAGAAGTTTCCAATCTCGATCCTGTAGTGCCGGAAAAACAAAGTTTCATCGGCATCCAGCCGACCAAAGTCCTGCCAGCGGGGCCTCAATGAGGTCCATAATTGCCTGTGACTGCGATTCGCTGGTCAGGAAGCCAGGATCGCCACTAAAATTTCCCAGGCAAAGAAGTTGAAAGTCTGTCCGCCCTGGGCCCAGGTTTCCTTAAGGTACCCCCCTACCAGCTTCGGTAACCACTCTGTCACCCACTCAGGAATCGAGTCTGGGTAGATGTTGAACTCATTCATCACCGTTTCGCCAAACTCTTCCCCTATAACGGTAAATTTCATTCAAGCGCTGGAAATCGAGCCAGTAATACTTGCGGGTGTGGTAGAGGAGATGGCTGAGACGGTCATTGACAGCCTGGATATACGTATCGCCTCCATCACCCGGCAGGAGTAATTCCCGAGCTGCCCGCAAGGCAGCGTAGAAAAGCGCCTGATCTCTAGAGGATAGCCGTAAACCCCCATGCGGCGGTCAATCATACAAGAGCCATCGGGAACCAGTAGGTGGGGTACATATCAAAACCGCCACCAGGCAAAGGTCTAAAATCATGGATTCCTCGCTGGAACTCGGCTTGCTGGGCCAGGGCCACATCTTCCCGTTGCGTTGACATAAGCCCGCAGCAAGAAAAGCCACCAGAGGCAGGAATCAACGGGAGTCACGCGGCCAATCGCCTGGTTGCCAAAGTCGGCGACTAAAGCCGCTCTTCGCCATTCTGCAATTTCACTTTAAAGCTGGCTGGCATCAGCCCCCGGCCCGGCCTAAAGCAGTTCATTTGTCTCTCACGGCTCTGCAGGGCCAGCGTTTCCACGAGAAATTGGACGATGGCTGGATTGCCATTGATCAAAAAGGCGATCGCAAGCGGCACAAAATCGCGGATAAAACAATGGTCGTAATTTAGGGCTTCAACACCAGGCTCCAGGGCGACCGTTCCCACCGGTCGCCCACGATAGTTGATAGTAGACGCTGTTGCGCACTATAAGCCTCTTGCTCCAGCCTGTTCGTGGTCATGACTAACCTTCTTGGCACGGATATGTCTATCATCTCCGACATCAGCGACTAGTACCAGTATCTCGACCTGGAAAAGAGGTTTACCGATCCACACTCCCAGCTGTGCTCCTAGAAGTGGAGCTACCCAGTACAGCCAGTGATGCTGCCAAACCCCTGCCACTAAAGCAGGGACCGAGGGAGCGGGCAGGATTCATGCTAGCCCCAGTTATGGGTCCCATGAAAGCAGCTCAAGCCCAACGTCATGCCAATGGCAAGCCCGGCAAATCCAATCGGGGCCCGGCAGTCTATTCCGCGCCGAAGATGACAATCATCAAAATGCAGGTGAGTACCGTTTCCAAGATTAAGGATTGCAGCCAGTTGTCGTTCAGGGGCAGGGTTGCTCCTGTTGGCAACTCCGCCTAATGAGATCAGGAGCACAGCCGAGGCAGCAATCGCGCCCACCAGTTGAGCCAGAATGTAAGGCACCACTTGAGAGCGGGGAAAGATACCACCTCCATAGCCCCAAGGTGACAGCAGGATTAGTGCCCACCACTGACGTGCCCGACCGCGCAGATCATGGCGGTGAGCACTGCGCCAAAGACAAAGCTGACGCCCAGGTGGGTAATCGCGCCGCCGCTCATCTGGTCCACCATCACGGCCCTGTGCCGGCGAAAACGAGGACAAAGGTGCCCAGCCCTTCCGCGATCGCTGCAGCCGAGGTGAATTTTTTGCGCTTCGCGCCCAAAAACGAGGAAGCGAATGACGTTGCAAAGCTTTGACTGACGTTGTACTCATTTTAGTAAGCGGTAGGATAATACAAACGGATTTAAATCTGTCGGGTTGAGGGATGTCCAGCCGAAGTTAGTCCCTCTCAACAGCTGCATGAAGGGCCGCGCCAATCAGACCCACCTGCGGGTTGAGAATGACATACACCGGCACCCGCTCTGTAGAGGGGGCAACACGACCTTTACCCGTGAAGGCGTGGATAAATCCCCTGAGCGCATCAGGGGTAGGTTCTTAGCGGCAATCCCCCCGGCAATGTAAAGACCACCGGAGGGAAGAAGCTTCAACGCCAAATTCCCTGCCTCGGCTCCGTAGGCTTCTACGAAGGTTTGCATGGTTTTTTGACAGAGGGAATCTTGCTGGGCGGCAATGGCAATAGCTGCCGCTGGGTCTACGGTCTTCTCTCGTCCGGCTTCCTGCTCCCAGGTGCGTACGACTTGTGCCACCGCTGGTGACTCTGTAACCAGCAGGCGATCGCAAGAATTGGTAAATCGAGACAATCCCCTGACCCGACACCACTCTCTCAACAGAGACCCGCTGAATCCCGTGTTTATCGAGCAAGTATTTCAAAAGCTGAAACTCCAACTCTGAGCGAGGAGCAAAGTCAGCATGGCCGCCTTCCGTGGCATAGACTCTGATAGCCCCCGGCTTGGGAGATCCAGAAATCCCTGTCCCAGTCCCGTTCCGGCACCGATGATACCAATCGTCCCTTGGGGCTCTGGCTGGCCTTGCTGCAGCGTATACAGATCCTCGGGGGCTGAGCCCAACACGCCATAGCCAACTGCGGCAAAGTCATTGATCAGACTCACTTTCTCCAAAGAGAGGGCCTGGGCCAAGCGATGGCCCTCCAGCCGCCAAGCCAGATTAGTCAGCTCCGAAGTGTTCTGCACCACCGGGCCAGCGATGGCAAAGCAAGCTCGCGGTTGGGGGACGGGGGTTGAGTACCTGTGCCGCTGCCGTGAGAAATTCCTGGACTATCGGCACCAGATCGGGGTAATTCTGGCTCGGGTACTGCTGTTCGTGCAGGAGCTTTTGTTGGCAGCCAGCTCCAGCAACGTCAGAGGGTTGGGCGTCCACCAGACGCAAGATGGTTTTGGTGCCACCAATGTCACCTGCTAAGAGTATCATCACCTTTCCTTATTGCCATACCGAGCTGGCTTGGACCTTTGCACCTCAGAACTCCCTAAACCAGTGCCGGGTGAGCTGGCACTGCACCGCTGTAAATGTCCATGATGCTGTGGAACAACCGCAGCGCTTCCGGTCTCGGACGTTGGAAGGAGTTGCGGCCGATGATGGAGCCAAACCCACCGCCTTGATCAATGGCGCGGATTTGCTCCAGAACCACCTCATCGCTTTGAGCCGCTCCACCCGAGAAGATGACCACTCGCCGACCGTTAAAGGTACACTGCACCACGTGCCGGACGCGCTCGACTAACGTCCCGATGGGGATCTGTGCCGTCTCGTAAACCTTGCGGGCTGCGTCCTGTTCGATATGGTCACTCGGTAGCTTCACTTTGACGATGTGGGCCCCAATTGGGCGGCAATGTGAGCCGCGTAACTGGTGACATCAATGGCAGTTTCACCGGCTTTACTCAGACCTGAGCCCCGTGGGTAAGACCAGATCACTACGACCAAGCCGTATCGCTTTGCTTCCTCTGCATAGGCGCGAATTTGCTGGTACATGGCCAAGCGATGGGATGAGCCAGGGTAGATTGTGAAGCCAATCCCCACACAACCGAGACGGAGGGCATCGGAGACGCTGCCTGTTAATGCCTGGTGTGGGTCTCCCTCATCGAGCAGCACGTCGTGATCGTTAACTTTCAGAATCAAGGGGATTTCCCCGGCAAAGGTGCGGGCCCCTGCTTCCAGAAAGCCTAAGGGTGCTGCATAGGCACTGCAGCCTGATTCAATCGCTAGCTCAAAGTGGTAGCGAGGATCGTAGGCCGGGGGATTGGGTCCAAAGCTGCGAGCAGGCCCGTGCTCAAATCCCTGGTCAACGGGCAATATCACCATCTTGCCGGTGCCGGCTAAGCGTCCATGATTGAGTAAGCGAGCGAGATTCGTCAGCGTTCCTGGATTGTCGCTGCCGTACCAACTCAAGATTTCCTGTACACGCTGGGTCATGATGGCTCCTAGTTCTATTGTTTTCGTGGCAGTCTCAGCCGGAACTACCGGTTTTGAGAAACGTTTCGTAAAGGGCAACAGTCCTATGGCTGCCAATCACCAAGGGCGATCGCTGGTGAATCGACTGCGCCTGTATATCCAAAATTCGCTGCTTACCGGTGCTGGCGCTTCCGCCTGCCTGCTCAACCACGAAAGCTAGGGGCGCACATTCGTAGAGCAGTCGCAGTTTTCCCTCCTCGTGCTTGTCAGTCGGGGGGTAAAAGTAAATCCCGCCTTCCAGGAGACTGCGGTGGACATCGGCAACCAGTGCCCCCGTATAGCGCAAAGTTTGGCGATCGCTGAGGTGGTCGACGAACTTTTGGGTGTGGGGATGCCACTCCCGGTAGTAGCTGAGATTGGCGCTGTATACCTTACCTTCCTCGGGAGCACGGATGTTGGCATGGGACAACAGGAATTCACCCAGGTTAGGGTCGAGCGTAAACCCATTAACGCCATTGCCGCAGGTATAGACCAGGACGGTACTGGTGCCGTACAAAACGTAGCCGGCGGCAACCAGCTCTGTTCCCTGGCGCAGTGCATCCTCTTCCGTAGCACAGTTGCCCCTGGAATTGCGGCGATAAATGCCAAAAATTGTGCCCACGGGACTGCCCGTATCGGTATTAGAGGAGCCATCAAGGGGGTCAATGCAGAGGATGTACTGGGCCTCATTGCCGCAGTCGATGAACTGCACTTCATCCAGCTCTTCTGAGGCGATCGCCGCGACCAAGCCCGTCTGCGAAAAGGCGGCAATCACAGTTTCGTTACCAAATACATCTAACTTCTTTTGGGCATCGCCAGTAGCATTCTTCTCGCCCACCAGTCCCAACAGACCGACCAAGGCGGCGCGACTGATCTCTCGAGACAAGATTTTGGCGGCAAAGCCCATCTGCCCAAACAGCATTGAGAGTTCGCTGGGTTGCTTTAACTGCTGGTGCTGCTGCCAGAGGTAACGATTCAGCGTAATTCCGAGTTCATTCACGGTACTGATCTCCTTTTAAGATGCTGGGACACGGCACAAAGACGGGTTATGCCACCACTGCCGACCATCGCGCGCTAGCAGTTCATGGGCCTCCTGTGGTCCCCACGTTCCCGCTGCGTACTGAGGAAGAGTCGATGAAGCTTGCCAAGTATCCAGAATCGGCTTGACAACGCTCCAGCTCAGCTCCACGTTGTCCGATCGCTGGAAGAGGGTCGCGTCTCCAATCATGCAGTCGTAGAGTAAGGTCTCGTAGCCAGTGGTGGGTGTGGTATTGAAGTAGTCGGCATAGCAAAAATCCATTGCCACTGCCCCCATTCGCACCGCCGGCCCCGGCACTTTGCCGCCAAACTGCAGGGCAATTCCCTCATTGGGCTGGATCCGCAGCACCAGGAAATTAGGCGTCAACTGTTCAATCGGGGTCTGACGAAACAGCAGCGAGGGAGCCTGCTTAAACTGAATGGCAATCTCACTCACCCGCTCCGGCATCCGTTTGCCGGTTCGCAAGTAGAACGGCACGTTGGCCCAGCGCCAGTTATCAATCGTTAGTTTTAGGGCGGCAAAAGTCTCGGTTCTGAGAGTCAGGAGCTACCCGGGTTCCGAACGGTAGGCTGGGGCTGGGTGGCCCACCATCCCATCGCTGTACTGACCGCGCACTGCACAGCTGAGGGCATCAGCGGACGCTAGTTGAACGGCTCGCAGCAATTTCGATTTCTCATCGCGCACCGCATCCGCCTCAAAGGAAACTGGCGGCTCCATCGCCACCATCGCCAGCAGCTGGAACAAATGGTTTTGCACCATGTCTCGCAGGGCTCCGGCCCCTTCGTAGTAGCCGCCTCGGCCTTCCACCCCCACCTGCTCAGCCACCGTAATTTGCACGTGGTCAATGTAGTGATGGTTCCAGACTGGCTCAAACAAGCCGTTGCCAAACCGAAGACCAGGATATTTTGAACGGTTTCTTTGCCCAAGTAGTGGTCGATGCGGTAGATTTGGCACTCTTGAGGACACCCGTGATGTTCTTGTTGAGCATCTGTGCCGACTCTAGGTCGTGGCCAAAGGGCTTTTCCACCACAACCCGCCGCCAATATTGCTCCTCCTGAGTCAGCCCGACGTTACCGAGTTGCCAAACGATGTCACAGAAGAAACCAGGTGCGGTTGCCAGATAGTAAAGGTAATTTCCCCAGGTGCCGCACTCCCGGTCAACTTCGACGAGGAGGTGCTTTAGCCGGGTGTAGGTCTCCCGAATCTTGGAACTCACCCGCTAGATAGTAAAGCCGCTGTCCCAACTGGTCCCACAAACTCCTATCCACTGGGCCGGTAGCAAATTCGTAAACATCTCGCGTGAGGTTGGCGCGGAAATCGTCTGTCCCCATCGGCGTCCGGGCTACCCCGACCACGGCAAATTCTTGGGGGAGCAGGTTGCTTTTCGCCAGATTATAGAGGGCGGGCAGCAGCTTGCGCTTGGTTAAGTCTCCTGCGGCACCGAAGATGACGATGACAATAGGGACCAGCGGGCTGTACTTGCAGCCCATTCGTTGTCTCGAATGCTGTTGTAGTCATAGTATGCCTCGCCCCGCATCCACTTGTTTTTCATCCGGGGGTAACGCCCCAGCTGTGTTGCTCTACATGCCCGCCAAACTTGTGCCGCATGGCTGACAGCACCTTCTCAGCGAAGGTATGTTCCTGCCGGGAACGGAAACGAGTGTAGAGTGAGGCCGAGAGCACATCTACGGGAACGGCCTCTTCAATCGCCGCCATGATCGTCCAGCGGCCTTCCCGAATCCTGAACAAAGCCGGTATAGTCAGAGAGCGTCGGATTTTCTGCCAAGGCCATGGCGCTGAGGTCCAGCAGCCAGGAACCCACCACGCTACCGCGCCGCCGCCAGACCTCCGCGCAATATCTGCCACGTTCCAGTCATAGCGGTAGGCCTCTGGTAGCTCCTGGGAACAGGCATTGCGGAAAATATCGAAGCCCTCGGCATAAGCCTGCATGCATCAGCCATTGTGCACCATCTTGACAAAAGTGCCGTTCGGCACCACCGGGACCACAGTGCAGATAGCCTTCCTCGGCGGTGGGATTGAACCCCTTGCCTTCCGGGGGTGGGATATCTCCCAATCCCCGGAGCAGGGTTTTGAAAATCGGGTCCAGGTGTTGGACAACCGCGGTTTCGCCGCCAATCATCATGCAATAGCCGCGCTCTAGGCCCCAACGCCGCCGCTGGTGCCGACATCAACATAGTGAATTCCCTTTTCAGCCACAAGCTGAGCGCGACGGACATCATCTTTGTAGTAGGTATTGCCGCCGTCAGCAATCCACCGGCAGATAACTCCTGAGCCAGATTCTCAATCATCTCTTCAGTGGCGTGCCCGGCGGGAACCATGACCCAGACGATCCGGGGCCGGGGCGAGCTGCTGTACGAGATCCGCTAAAGGAGGTAGCGCCCCGTGCTCCTTCACTTCAAGCTGCTTCACCTATCCGGCGCGTCGGTTAAACACGACACAGCCATGTCCGTGTTTTCCATCAACCGCCGCACGATGTTGGCACCATGCGGCCAAGAATTGTCACGAATTTCCATTGTTTTTCCTGTGCTGAGGCCATTGATTCCAGTCAATTGGAACTAAGTTAATTTTCTCCTTGCGTGATAGGAGTGGGGATTGGGGGACTAACCCCCACTAAACTTGACTTTAAAACCTTGAAGACGACTCAAAACTACTGCGGTGAACGACTAGAGCACTTGTTGGAATCACCGTTTGCAGCAGTGCTAGACCGCCCGAAACATCGCTGCTAAGATGCACCCGCAGGGCACGGCGTTTACGGTCTACCAGCACCCGGAAGTCACCACGAGCTTGGGCGGCCTTGACGACACCAAAGGCTGTATGCTGTCCAGGAACGGGCAAATCTACAGCATCATCACCAGTAATTTGCAGAAAGACGCCGTGATCGGTCCGCCCTTGTAAGCCTGTCCAGCTGAGTGCAAAAAGCGAGGCCCAAACCCGAGGCAGGCTGCCACCTGCTACAGCCGAGATCGTTGCCGGATCGTTTTGCAGTTGCTCCTGATGTGGGTCGTTCATTTCAATGTAGGCCAGTAGCGCCTTCGTAGTCTCCTGTTGTCGGCCGACGAGGTGGGCTTTGAGATAGCCTAGCAGGGGAGAACTCACCCGATTTGCCGCTGCCAAGTCCGCGGCATTCACCGAATCGGTGAACAACTGAATCCCGGGCTTCACGGAAAATAGGCGTTTCAGCGACGGCTGCCGGTCTCACTCGTAGGCTGAGGTCAACTGTTGAGTAACAATTTTGCTAGCACTCGACATCCGGTTGGTTAAAGGCATGAATGTCCATGATCGATCCCGCCACCGCCGTTGCGACTTCCCAACGGAAGAACTCTGGCCCACCTGGTAAGGGTTAACAACGAGAATGCGGACGATGGGTTGCCCTGCTTGCTCTAGGGACTCTATGATCGCATCTTGCGTTGCCTCCGAGCAGACTCTAAGCGAATGTAAACGAACAGGCGATCGCTGCCGTAGACTGCGGGCGCGAGAGTTCTTGGTCAACTGGGATCAATCCTTTGCCGTCTTTGCCGGTGGATTCGGCCAGCAATTGCTCTAGCCAGGCTCCCAAAGTCGGCAATTCCCGGTGAAGTAATCAGCGTTACCTTGTCGCGGCCCTGGTTGGCAAGCACACCGAGGATGGTTCCCAGCACGACACCGGGGTTGTCTTCTGCTGGCACTGAGGGGGCACAGGAATGCACCATCTCTTCAGCGGTGTCCAGGGAACTTGGCGACATCGACGCCCATCGCCGCCGCGGGAACCATACCGAAATTAGATAGCGCCGAGTAGCGTCATAATGCTGGGTAAACCGAAGATATGGCGAAAGCCGTCGACTTCTGCCACCTGCTGCAGCTTTGAGCCTGATCAGTAATGGCAATAAACCGCTCTGCTGCAGCTTCAGCACCTACCATTTGCTGCAGGCGATCAAAGAAATATTGCTTGAAGATGTTGGGCTCCAGCGTGTTCCCAGACTTACTAGAGACAATAAACAGGGTGCGCGTTAAATCGAGCTGGCTTTTCAATAGTTTGAATTTGCGCCGGGTCAGTGGAGAGTCGAGCACCAGCAGCTCGGGGAACCCGGGAATTTGCCCAAAGGTCAGCTTCATCACCTCAGGACAGAGGGACGATCCCCCCATGCCCATCAGCAGCACATGGGAGAGATGCATTGCCTTGACTTCGGCAGCAAACTGCTTCAGCGGCTCTAGATGCGCCAACTGCTCATCGTGTGCAAAGCCAACCCAGCCAGCGGTTCTCATCACCGTTAGTCCACAGGGGCATCCGCGCCCAGAGGCGACGGATTTTGCCGTGCAGCCGCCATTCTTGCAGGGAGACTTGTACTGCCGTCGCTGGCGCATCCGGCAGTTGATAAGACAGGCGGTCTGGCGCTGTGCCAGGGCCGCTTCCCGCTTTTTCTCAACGGCACTCAGTAGCTGGTCAAGGGCATCTGCAAATAGCTGTACACCCTGGGCCAGGTAATTGATCGGTTACTGCTGGCAGCGAGATCCCAACCTGCTGGAGGTTTGCCATTGTCTCTACCGCTGTCTCCCAGTTCCGTCAGGCTGGCACGAACTTGCCCGTGTTCCCGGAATGCCGTTAGAGTCGCTGGTGGGATTGTATTCACGGTGGCGGCACCAATCAACTCCTCGACATATAGAGCACATCGCCATACTGGGGATCTTTTGTTCCGGTACTGGCCCACAGCAGTCGCTGCGGCTGGGCACCTAAAGCGGCCAGGGCTTGCCAGCGATCAGACTGGTAAATTTCCTGGTAGCGCTGGTAGGTTAACTTGGCGTTGGCGATCGCAACTTTCCCCAGCAGACTGTGCAGCAGGCGGCATCATCTGGGTTGTGGCTGTTTTCATTTTTTCCGTGATCAGGGCATCAGCCGCCGTATAATCCGGCTAATGAAAAAGCTAGCAACGCTGGCAACCCGGCTAACGTCACCGCCTAGAGCTGCCAATGCTTCCAGGCCTGCAATGTACGCCTCAGTCACCTGCTCATAGACAGCTTGCGAAAATAACAACGTCACGTTGACGCTGATCCCCTCACTGGATCACCTGTTGAATGGCCGGAATTCCCGCTGGGGTAGCTGGAATCTTAATCATCAGATTTGTCCCGGTCAACCCGCTGGTATAGCCGCATTGCTTCTGCGATCGTTTGTTCAGTGTCTGTAGCCAGGTAAGGTGAAACCTCAAGGTTGACGAAACCGTCCTGCCCCTGGGACTGCTGGTAGATGGGTTGGAGAATTCAGCCGCAGCCTGAATGTCTTCAACGGCAAACTGCATAGAGCGACATGGCATCACGGTCCTGGCTCTGCTCTAGGGCATCCAAGGCCGCATCGTAGTCAGTGCTACCGGCAATCGCTTTCTGAAAAATGGTTGGGTTGGAGTAACCCCCGGACC
Organism: Thermosynechococcaceae cyanobacterium YX3bin19; assembly: GCA_030447595.1. Taxonomy (GTDB): domain Bacteria; phylum Cyanobacteriota; class Cyanobacteriia; order Thermosynechococcales; family Thermosynechococcaceae; genus JAUJON01. The sequence goes on along the minus strand of JAUJON010000052.1, from coordinate 10,680 downwards.
CCGTCCTGGACTAAAGCTTGTAGTTCACCGCTCGTAATTGAGCTGCGCCGAATGTAGTCAAGCCAAACAGACTGACCATAGTTATGCAAGGCCTGTATCGGGTTTATGTGATGGCCCATTACATCCGGACTGATAGTCTGTTGATTGCTTTGTCAAGGCTTGTGTGGAGTTCATATTGCCGTGCCTCATAGAATTAGATTGTTAGGAATTCATACCGCAAGCAAAGCTCCAGCCCCTTTCGCCTTTGCAAGCCAACAGAAAAGAGGTAAAAGGGGTAAGGCAGTAGTTTGGTAGAATTCGGCAGCTCATCAACAGTAAGTTTTTGCTTTAAGTTTGAGATAATTTTTATCTAAGAAATTATCTTGAAGATGATAGCCGCTTGAAAAACTGACTAAAAGGAAGCTAAAAAATTGCCAAGAAACTTATAAGAATTTTCTTGGCAAATACTTAATCATCGGGTTCTTGTGAAAGAATTGTGAATTAGATAAGAACAATGATGTTTTACTCAAAAACAATAGACCCAATAATAAAATTATTTATGATTTAGAATCATTCTTCTAAACTCGAAAAACCAAGTCCAACTAATATTATTCTTTCAATTTAAGTAGAATTTAGCCAGTGAAAAATTGAGGATTTAAGGCCACAGTTAATCTATTGTCTATAAACCTTAAACTTATAAACGTGACCTTATTTAAAGGTAGCCATAGATACAGTAGCCTAGATACCTGATCTTCTCATACTCTACGTACGTCAAGCAGACCGGGATATGTCATTAACTTAGCCTTAAATTACACATGATTGACACTTTCTGGGCAGAACTATAGACTACAAGCGATGGTCCTTTAGCCCATAAGTACTTCTTTGTGTTCTCTAATACGTTCCTGAAGTTCTTTTGACTAACCATTAGGCTCATTTGCTAATCGGCAGATCAATACAATTTCGTAGTTAAATCTGCATCTTTTTAGGTACAGCAAAATGGTCAATTTTAATTACTTACGTAGTTAAATTCAGCCTGACTGAATTTATTACCTTATGAATCAAAAGAATAAAAAAGCGTAAGCGCGGCGTTATCCTTACCCCTGAAGGGCTAAGAAAGATTCAGGAAGCCCGGCGAGAACGAGAAACCAAGGAAAACTTTGGAGAGAGATACACCTTCGAAGAACTAAGTGAACTTGACGAGCCTGGATATTCATACGCTCAGAGAGTCTTGACTTGTGAACAAGGGGTTGATAAGCGAACTCTAGAGCGCCTCTTCATTAGTTTTAATTTAGAACTTGGTAAAAGTTGTTTTTTTCCAGCCAAGGCGCTACGAGGCGACAAGACTGGGGAGATGCTACCTCTGTTGCTAATTTTTATGGACGAGTCGCAGAGCTCTCTACCTTGAAGCAGTGGCTCTTAGTTGATCGCTGCCGCATCATCGCGCTCCTCGGTATGGGAGGGGTTGGTAAAACCTCTTTATCGATCAAGCTCGCCGAACAGCTTCAGGAGCATTTTGATTGCCTTATCTGGCGATCGCTACGAGATGCCCCATCGGCTGAGGAAATTCTGGCTAGTTCAATTCAATGCCTATCAATGGAGAGGCTGTCTTGCCAGACAGTTTTGGCGAGAGGGTATCCCAAATCATTGACTATTTTCGCCAACAGCGCTGTTTGTTGTCTTCGACAATGTGGAATCAGTTTTACGCAGTGGTAGCCGCGCCGGACAGTATAGAGAGGGCTACGAAAATTATGGGGAACTCTTCCGACGCTTAGGAGAAGTCGATCATCGAAGCTGTTTGTTGCTAACCTCTCGTGAAAAGCCGAAAGAAGTCGCGCGCGTCGCTGGAAGGAGAAGCCTTCCTCGGTGCGCTCCTTTCCAATGAGTGGCTTCAAGGAGCGGGAAGAGCAGGAAATGCTCAAAATGAAAGGGATCGCCGGCACAGAAGCAGAGTACAGCATTTTAGCCCAGCGCTACGCTGGCAACCCCCTGGCATTAAAAATCGTCGCGACAACGATCCAAGATCTATTTGATGGCAAAGCCTCTGAATTCTTGCAGCAAGATAAAGCGGTTTTTGGGGATATTCAAGATCTGTTAGAGCAACAGTTTGAGCGTTTAACCGAGTTAGAAAAAGATATCCTCTACTGGCTAGCAATTGATCGAGAACCGGTCTCACTGATCCAGTTACAGGAAGACATTGTCTCACCGATACCTCAACAGAACTGATGGAGGCGCTGGAATCTCTTGGACGGCGATCGCTCATTGAGAGAGATGCCAAGCTCTTCACCCTTCAGCCCGTAGTCATGGAATACGTCACGAATCGACTCGTTGAACGAGCGTGTGAGGAGATTGTCACTCAAAATCCTGATTTTTTTCGCTGCCACGCGCTGATCAAGGCGACTGCCAAAGACTTTTGTAAGGGAAACGCAAGTTCGCCTGATTCTTCAACCTGTGATTGATGAGTTGCTCACAATACTGAAGAGTCAAAAGAATATTGAAGATCAACTCGTTCAAATTCTAGAAAGTCTAAGAAACGCAACACCACTAGAGGTAGGATATACAGCGGGTAATATTCTTAATTTACTCTGCCACCTAGGAACTGATTTAACTGGCTACAATTTTTCTCATCTGACAGTCTGGCAAGCGGATTTGCGGTGTGTAAAGTTGCACGGTGTCAATTTTTCTCACGCTAATTTTGATAAGTCTGTCTTTGCTGAAACCTTCGGTGGTATTTTTATCAGTCACTTTTAGTCCTAACGGCAAAACTTTTAGTTACAGGTGATAGCAACGGTGAGATTCACTTTGCGACAAGTTGCGGATGGGAAACATCTTTTTACCTGTAAAGGGCATACAAACTGGGTTGTGTCGCTCGCTTCAGTCCTAACGGCGGTACCCTTGCTAGCAGTAGCAGTGACCATACGGTGAAGCTGTGGGATGTTAGCACAGGCCGATGCCTGAAAACTTTGCAGGGACACGAGCACGAAGTCTGGTCAGTTGCCTTTAGTCCAGACGGCCAAATGTTGGCTAGTGGCAGTGATGACAACACGATCAGGTTGTGGGATACCATCACTGGTCAATGCCTCAAAATTTTTCAGGGGCATGTAAGTTGGGTACTATCAGTTGCCTTTAGTCCAGACGGCCAAATATTGGCTAGCGGCAGTGATGACAACACGATCAGGTTGTGGGATACCATCACTGGTCAATGCCTCAAAATTTTCCAGGGGCATCGTGACGGAATACGATCAATTACTCTCAATCCTCAGAGTACGGTACTAGCGAGTGGTAGTGAAGACCAAACAGTAAGATTGTGGGATCTCAGCACGGGCAAATGCCTTAGAATTCTCCAAGGGCATACTAATGGGAGTGTGGTCTATCACCTTCAGCCCCCAAGGCGATACCCTGGCCAGTGGCAGTCATGACCAGACAGTGAAGCTGTGGAGCGCTAGCACGGGGTCAATGCCTCAAAACTTTCACGGACACACCAATTGGGTGTTTTCAGTTGCCTTCAGCCCCCAAGGCGATATCCTGGCCAGCGGCAGTCATGACCAGACAGTGAAGCTGTGGAGCGTTAGCACGGGTCAATGCCTCAAAACTTTTCAAGGGTATACCAATCAGGTCCTCTCAGTTACCTTCAGTCCAGACGGTCAAACATTAGCGAGCAGTGGTCATGACCAGACAGTGAAGTTGTGGAACGTTAGCACGGGTCAATGCCTCAAAACTCCTTCACGGACACACCAATTGGGTGTTTTCAGTTGCCTTTCAGCCCCCAAGGTGCTACCCTGGCCAGTGGTAGCACAGACAAAACGCTAAAGCTGTGGGATGTCGGCACTGGTCAAGTCTTGAGAACTCTCCACGGACATCAGGCTGCAATCTGGTCTGTTGCCTTTAGTCCTCGAGGGACCATGCTCGCAAGTGGCAGTGAAGACCAAACAGTCAAGTTGTGGGATGTCGGCACTGGTCAAGTCTTGAGAACTCTCCACGGACATCAGGCTGCGGTCCGTTCAGTTGCCTTTAGTCCTCAAGGAGCCATGCTTGCAAGTGGCGCTTGGGACCAAACAGTTAAGTTGTGGGATGCCAGTACGGGGGAGTGCTTAAGGACTTTGCGAGGGCATACAAGCTGGGTTTGGGCCATTGCCTTTAGTCCCGATGGTGATACGCTGGCAAGTACTGGCCCGGATCAAACACTAAGGTTATGGAGTGCCTGTAGTGGTGAATGTGTGAGAGTTTTACAGACAAATACAGGTTGGTTACAATCAGTTACTTTTAGTCCGGACAGTCGAACGCTAGCTAGTGGCAGCCTTGACCACACTGTCAAGCTGTGGAATGTTAGTAGCAATAAATGCTTTAGAGATCTGCAAGGACATACGGCCTGGATCTGGTCAGTTGCCTTTTGTCCAGATAATCAAACGCTGGCTAGTAGCAGTGAAGATGAGACAATACGACTATGGGACGTAAGAACAGGCGAGTGCATGAGAGCATTAAGAGCTGAAAAACCCTACACCTGTATGAACGTCATGGGGGTTACAGGTTTAACTGAGGCGACGATTTCGACGCTGAAAATACTTGGAGCAGTTGATTAAAAAATGCCCGACGCGTTCATCAATTTTATAAAGCTATAAAGAAAAAGCAGACTTTGTCTTTTAAAACTAAGTCTGCTATTAACTGTTCTATAAAAATAATGTAAGTAATCTATTAGAAAGCCCAGGAAATATCGCTCGCAAACCCTTGCTCGAGCTCCTTTACTAGAAAAAATCTTTCTAGCTCAATTTCGATGTGATTCAAGGCATTGAACAAGCCTTGAAAATTACTTTCAATTGAATGGTTCAAGGAAACTTGATTGAGAGATTGTTGCTCGGTCACTATGGTAGTCATAGCCATTATAATGAGCTCCTTGTACTTCAATATAGGGGTGTTCTTTGATCCGCTTACTTAATTAAGCGATCTAGAAAATCAGATGAATTTTCTTCTGCATGCGTAGCTTTAAGAGGATTCAAAATATAATGCAATTCCTCGTCTGATATATAACCTTCCTTGGGCGGGCTGAAGCAAAGCAAGGCGGTTTCATAACAGGCAGCCGCTACATCAACACGCTCCTGAGGATTGAGCCCTGAAACCAGCTTTACTGTCTCTTCTACATGCTCTAAATCAGCACCAATACCACTATGTACCTGTAGGCAACGGGTGGCTTGAATGCCAGCAGGCATTAGCGCCTCTACTGCTTGGATGTACTCTTCTCCAATACCTGTTGCTAGGCGTTCCATCGTGTAGGAATAGCCTACACAACCAATCGGATTTAGATCTTGTACACTTCGGGTGAAATAATCTACTAGAGCCATTGCTGCTGGGGGAACGAGTGCTTCCACTACGGCCTCAGCTTCATATCCCATTGAGCGGATATCGAGCAGGGCAAGCTGGTCATGCCCTCGTTCCTCATCAGCTTTCTGTAATGCCCATTCTGCTAACCTATCGTGACCCATTGAAGTAAACTTCTCGGCGGCTTCTGCCATTAATTGGTGAGTAGTGTGGGTCAGGTGATAGGAACCTGCAAGGCGCCATATCCAGCGCAGGCGGGTTAAAGCAGGAGGCCTGGTGCTTGACGATACGGTGCTCCTGGCGGCTGCTATGGCTCCATCCAAAAGCTTCCGAGTTGTAGCTATTGAGCTTCTACTATAAAACTTATAACTAGGTGAATGTACGGTGCCTTGTAACGGCTGTTTTCTCTTGAGGAATTTTTCTAGACTTTTCAAGAAATAATTGTTCTGTTCATAGGTGTTATTAGTATCTATTTCATCTTTTAAATACCCTGTTTCTGGTTCAGGCTTAACAACGGCTAATATCATCTTTCCCCTCCTCTACCTACACTTAAAGTTCGATAAACTTAAGCTCTTCACTAATAGTGAAAATTAAATTAATTCATCACTCATTAGTTATCTTTATAAAGAGTATCTTCGAGAATTTGAAGCTTAACCAGTGCAAATTAGGGAGTTAAGAACGAGAAGATACATTTAACAACTAAGTTAACCAATTCTTTACCAATTAACATTGCTTTCTAAAACTACCCTTAAACTCAAGAATTTAGAAAGACATGACTATTTCAATTGTGAATTAGGATACTTCTTTTAAAAGGATTAGGAATATAATATCCAGGTCTAGATATTAACTTATTAAAGTACGTTAGTAGCTTCCAACTTTTGATTGAAAGTTTTGTTATTTTTTTGCAGGTAGAATTTTCCTAATTGAAATTAGAAATTAACTTAGGTTTTGGAAGAATTGCTTGGAAGAATGTTTCAAAGGAGAGACTATGAAAATGCCATGTCTTTAATTATTTACCTAAGGTAGCCGGTAGACCAGATTAAACATAATATACCTAGGTTAAAGCCCTGCAAATTCGAGCTTGTGGGCAAAACCTATGTTCTGATTCTTAACGTCTACCTACTTCTTCAGTTAACTGCGCCGCTTGCCTGAACCCATTCCTGTATGAGGGAGTGCAGGACAAGACCCATCTCGGCTCGCTTCTGTACACAGAGAAGTTTAAACGATGCTTGAGGGCCCCGGAATATATCCTTAATTTCTTCAGAGTCCTCATCAGCTCCCTTAGCGATAAGCTTTAGGTTAGGTGCATCTGCATCGAGCCACTGCTGAATCAAGTTCTCCAAAACTGTACTCATTTTTAGATCCCTCTGTACACAGAGAACCTTGAACTGTAGTTTCAGCGTACCCCAGGATTACTCCCTTAATTACTACAGATTCTTCATCCTGGTTCTCAGATACTGACATACACCCTTCGGTTCCTGTGTACTCTGTACAGCTCTCGCGTTTGACTCAGATCGGCATTTTGAAGATCGGTGGGTGCCACAGCTAAGCTTAAACAAAACGATAGCCTAATAATCAGCGTAACTGATGAAGATGAGAATCGATTGAGAGCAAGCTCAAGATTGAGGTTCTCGGATAGAAAAACTAGAAACTTTCCAGAACCAATTCAAACCCTCCTGCATGAAGACAAGAGGTCTATGGGAAAGGAGGCGATCGCTTCCCGCACCTACAATATTTCCAAATACAATGGGTGGATGAGAGCTAAGGTGTTTGAGCTTACCTAGAAGGTTTAAGAGATAAGGGTAGGGACCGTGACGTTGTCCCCTCAGCCACTAATGACAATTTTCAGTTCACCGCTGAGCTTCTACAGTTCCGCTTGACAATGGCCAATCCTAACCCAGTTCCAGAAGTCTTAGTGGTATAGAACGGCTTTGTGACTTGCGGCAAAATACTGGGAGGAATTGATTCACCGTGATTATGCACTTGAACAAAAACCAGGCCGAGCTACTTCATCTTGCTCTATTCAGGCAGGATTACTTCGCTCTCAACCACAGCTTCACAGGCATTAGTGAGTAAATTAACAAACACCTGTTTCAACTTATCTCGATCACCGAGAACTCTAGCGTGCTCAGTTGCAGAAGAAAATTTAATTTGCCGCCCCAACGCTGTAGTAAAGTTTGGAAGGAGCCTACAAGCTCTTCAAGCTGCTGATTGAGATCCAGTTGTGCACATTAAAAGTTTAGGCGTCTTAGCAAAAAGAAGAATGTCATTCAGGAAATGCCGCAGACGCTCAGCCTCGTGCAGAGATAGAGCCAGGCGCGCTTGACATTGCTGCGATAAGCCTATTCGCTTGAAAAGTTTAACCCCATGAGAATCGTAGTCAGTGCATTCCGCGACTCATGCACTAGCATTGCGGCTGACTCACCCATCTCAGCGAGATGCTCCAGCTTTTCAGTTTCTCTTGATGCGACTGCTGTTGCTGGTAGAGGCGATAGTGGTCAACAGCTATAGCCGCTCGTTCGGCAAAGATTTCAGCCAGCCGAACTTCTTCGGCAGTGAAGTGACGCGGCTGTCGATGGAAAAATAATAGTGTGCCAATTACTTCTCCACTAGGCGTTCGCAGGGGAACACCTAGGGAAGATTGATATCCCTGCCCCGATTTGGTTTACTGCTGAATACCATTTCTTCAGCGCATGGGCGGCCACTTTCTACAACTCTCCGGAACAGCGGCCTCAGCGAGGAAGAGACCGAAACGCTCGTTTCAATCTCAACCAGGGTACTGGCTCGGATTTGCTCACCTTCATTGCTGCTGAGAGCCAAAACGCACCAGTCGATAACAATAAATTTACGAATACTAGTGACAAGTCTTTGCAGGTAGTTGTCCAGAGTATCAGTTTGGTAGTCCAGCGACGGTAAACCTTCCAGCAACCGTTTCTCTTGCTGGTATTGAGGTAACTTAAGCAGCACCATGAAAAAACTCCTGGACGTATGTGCCTAAATGAACCTATTCCTTCGCTCTTTGGGCAAGACTGTCACTGCCACTAATGTTGCCCTTGTTCAACGCCATTAAATTAATAAGGTTCTCTCTTACAAGTATTTCAGCTTACGAAGAGCTACAGAGCAGATTGAGAAGTTAAGAAAATTAAAACCTTTTTTACGGTTCAAATGAAGTCTTAAGACTTGTTTTTTGGGAACAATCTCGCTACTTTTTAAGCAAAGCTTAATCGCTAGCGAAACTGGGTAGGATTCTCCACAGTGGGGACACTGATAGTCACCATCACGACAACTCTCTTCATCCCTTGATAGTGGTCGTGTTATTCGCAGCTTGAGTGAATCACGGTAAAATCAGGACATTGGCTTATACGCTCTCCTTGTGATTTATTCAGCCAACGAACAACGTTAGAGTTGCCGGAATGGTAAAGCTTGAAACATTTGAAAAATTACCACTCCCTCAATTACACCATGACTGGGAAATACAGTGCATCTACTGCACGGACTTTTAGCTCACTAACTGTAAAACAGCTACACTTTTTGACTTGAAGACCTAAGTCTATCTTTAACTTCTCAATCTTCTCTGGCTGAAATGTGAATAAATACTAAAAATAGAACAAGCATCAGCTACTCTCTACAAGGGACCTGTAAAAAATCTGTCCGAGTACTTCAACTTTCTCCCTCTTAGCAATTATTCAATTGTTATTTTCTACTTATATTTACTAGAGATTAAACTCTTTAAAGAGTAATTGAAGTTTCTACTGGCTTGCTACAGCCCTATTTCAACTGCTTATATTTTCTCTGGGCTCTACTTAAAGAGAAACGCGAAACAAAAGCAACTAAACAACAGTTTGTAATGCAAGATATCAACATCATTGTGCCAAACTAATAGTTCAAAAATTTTGTATCTAAAGAGTAAAAGTAAAAAAAATAGCCCTTAGAGTATACAGTTTTCAGTCGCTTAGTAGCTCTCTATTCTAAAGGCAATAGCGCAAGATTTGCCTAACCTAACGATTTTTTGCTCACTCCCAAGAGGTAATAGCTTTATGAAAAAGGCCATATTGCTGACAGTAAGCCACACTCCAGAAACTATGGAGGCTGTAATCCGCAACCTTTCTCGAGAGTATGGCGATCGCTTCGAGGTACTGCAAGTAACTTCAGGAGAAATTGCTTCAGAAACCTTGAAACAACTGAAACTCAGAGGTCAAGTTGTAGCAATGATCTTGGCAGATCAACAGCTACTTCAGATGAGCGGTGGCGAGTTTTTTGAGCAGGCAGTGGAACTTTTCCCGCGTACCAGGCGAGTTCTATTAACGGCTGAGGGAGACTTTGATATGGCTGTCATGCGCCCTAGCAAGACAGTAAAAAGAGATTACTACCTACTGAACCCGGACTCACTTGCCGAAGAGCACCTGTATCCATTGTTAAACGACTTACTTGAGAAGTGGCAGCAATTGACCTTGACGACCTTCGAGGGAATACGGGTCATTGGTCATCGATGGTCACCTTTATGCTTTCAACTGAGAGATTTTCTAGCTCGCAACCATGTGCCGTATCAGTGGTTAGACATTGAATCTGATGAGGAGGCACGCTGCTTGGTCAAGTGTGCCGATTGTGATCTTGTACGCCTACCGCTAGTCCTTTTTGCAGATGGATCGTACCTGGTAAAACCAACAAAAACGCAAGTTGCGGAAAAAATTGGCTTACAGCAGCATGCGGCAAAGCCGTTCTACGACCTGATTGTTATTGGTGCTGGCCCAGCGGGGCTAGCAGCAGCCGTTTACGGCGGCTCCGAAGGGCTACGGACAGTTCTAATTGAACGGGATGCCCCAGGAGGGCTGGCAGGAACCAGTCCTCGAATCGAGAACTACTTAGGCTTCCCGATTGGGCTGAGCGGTGATGACCTGGTTAAACGTTCGCTTGCTCAAGCTAGACGGTTTGGCGTAGAGATTCTCGCACCACAAGAGGTCGCTGATGTTCGGGTCGAAGATCCCTATCGCTATGTCACCTTAACAAGTGGGCAGGAACTAGGCTGTTATGCCATGGTCGTGGCGACGGGTGTTTACCATCGGAGGCTGAATGTTCCCGGCATTGATGAGCTGCAGGGGGCTGGTGTATATTACGGGGTTGCTAAACACGCTTTGGCCTGTCGGGATGAGGACCTCTTTATTGTCGGTGCGGGTAACTCTGCCGGTGAGGGGGCACTTCATTTTGCCGAATGCGCTCGCAGTGTCAACATACTTGTACGCGGCAGCTCCCTTGCTAAAAGCATGGCTAGCTATTTGGTTGAGCGGATCGAGAACACAGAGAATATCAAGGTATGGTTGAACTCTAGCATTGTCGAAGCTAAGGGCACAGAAAAACTTGAAGCTCTGACGCTCGATAATACCCTGAGTGGCG
>JAUJON010000051.1 GCA_030447595.1 Thermosynechococcaceae cyanobacterium YX3bin19 | reverse complement strand
AAGTCTTGCGGAGTCATCTTTATCTCCACTTGCTGTTGAAGTTTACGGCACGCCTCGGCGCTTAGCCGTTTTGCTCAAGGACCTGCCTGCCCAGCAGCCCGACCAGGTGGAAGACGTTAAAGGCCCTCCGGCAAAGGCAGCCTTCAAGGATGGCAAACCGACAAAGGCAGCGGTGGGATTTGCCCGTTCTCGCGGCGTTGAGCTCGATGCTTTGGAAGTCCGCACGACTGAGAAAGGCGAATTTGTGTTTGTCCGGCAGCAAATTACGGGTCGGCCAAGTACGGAGATCCTGCAAGAGCTTGTTCCCCAGTGGATTTTGGGCTTAGAAGGAAAACGCTTTATGCGCTGGGGCGATGGCGACCTGCGGTTTTCTCGCCCGATCCGCTGGCTAGTCGCGTTGCTGGACGGAAATGTATTACCGATTGAGCTAGTCAATGGGCCAGAGACGATCAACAGCGATCGCATCTCTTGGGGGCATCGCGTCCTGCATCCTCAGCCTCTAACGATTGAGCACGCTGCCGATTACAAGATTAGCCTAGAAAAGGCGTCAGTCCAGATTGCCCCGGAACAACGGCGACAGAACATTGAAGACGAAGTTCAGAGCTTAGCTGAAAAAGTTGGCGGAGCAGCAACGCTGTATCCCGACCTGTTGCAGGAAGTTACCAATCTAGTGGAGTGGCCCTCAGCAGTGGTTGGGAAGTTCGACCCAGAATTTCTCAGTCTACCGCCGGAAGTGATCACAACCGTGATGGTCAGTCACCAACGGTATTTTCCAATTCAGGAAAGTTCTGAATCTAATGATCTGCTGCCCTACTTCATTACTATTTCTAATGGCGATCCTGCCAAAGCGAAAATCATTGCCGCAGGGAATGAGCGAGTGATTCGCGCCCGCCTCTCGGATGGACGTTTTTTCTACCAGGCTGATTTGGCCCAGCCCTTAGCCAGCTATCTGCCTAAGTTAGAAAAAGTTACCTTTCAAGAAGCGTTAGGTGACCTACGGGCTAAGGTTGAGCGCATTGGTAAAATTGCTAACGCGATTGCCGATCAACTCCAGGTATCGGCAGCTGACCGCAGCTTCATTCAACGAGGGGCTTTGCTCTGCAAAGCTGACTTGGTGACCCAAATGGTGGGGGAATTCCCTGAGCTGCAGGGCGTGATGGGTCAGAAGTATGCCCTGGCGAGCGGGGAGCCAGAGCCTGTAGCCACCGCCATAGTAGAGCACTATTTGCCCAAAGGGGCTGCGGACAAGCTACCCGAATTCCTGACAGGGCAGGTTGTGGGGCTGGCGGATCGATTGGATACGCTGGTGAGCATCTTTGGTTTAGGAATGTTGCCTACCGGGTCTTCAGACCCCTTTGCTCTCCGCCGGGCCGCCAATGCCGTCATCAGCGTTACTTGGGCTAAAAAGCTGTCCCTAAATTTACAACAACTGCTGCAACAGGCTGTCGCGAATTTTGTCACAACTTTTGAAACGTCAGAGCCCTTAATCCTGATGCAGCAATTGCAGGACTTCTTTCTACAGCGCCTCCACAGTTTGCTAGAGGAGCAGGGCATTGACTATGACTTAATCAACGCGGTTTTACCCGAGAACGATCCGGAGTATGCTGAACGCGCTTTGCAGGATTTAGTGGATGTTTGGGATCGGGCTCGTTTCTTGCAGAACATTCGCCACAACGGTAGGTTGGCAGAGATCTACGAAACGGTTAATCGGGCCTCGCGGCTAGCAGTGCAGGGTGATCTGGACAAAACCCAACTGGAGCCAGCAGCCGTGATTCAATTCCAGATGCTACAGCAACCTTCGGAGCAAGCATTTTACCAAGCACTGGTGCAATTAGTCCCCCAGACGCAGGCGGTCCAACAGCAGCGTGAGTACAATCGGTTGGTAGAGGCTTTGAGTCAGATAGCTCCAACTGTCAGCCGCTTCTTTGATGGCCCTGAAAGCGTTTTGGTGATGGATAAAGACCCTGATGTCCGGCGCAATCGCTTAAATCTGCTGGGTCTTCTGCGAAATCATGCCCGCATTTTGGCTGATTTTGGTCCGATTGTTAAAAGTTTTGGCCCTTAAGGGTCAACGTCAGAAGCAGCCTGTAACCGGAGGCAGTACATGAATACACAGCAAGCTGATTTTTATCAAGCGCTGAGAGCCGAAATTCGCACCTGGCTCAAAAGCGAAGTTGGCTCCATGAGTCAGTGGGGCGAATATCTCATGTTTGCCCCGGACTTGTTTCATTTGCTTTGCAAGCTTTCTTTGGACCCAGATGTACCGATTGTGGAAAAAGTCAAACTCACCGCTGCGATCGCCTACTTTATCTCGCCCATTGACTTAATTCCTGGCATTGGCTTTGGCCCTTTAGGGTACGTCGATGACATTGCCCTGGCTGCCTACGTCCTCAATTCCATTATCAAGTCCTCTGGGCCGGAGATTGTCCAAAGGCACTGGGCCGGTGAGGGAGATGTCCTGGAGGTAACTACAACTATCTTGGAATTCGCTCACCGAATGTTGGGCGGTAGCTTCTTGAAAAGAATTGAGCAAATATTTCGCTAGTGTGCCCGTACAGACTTGTTCCAATGAACTAGCGAACAATTCAGTAGGATCAGTTGTGCGAAGCAGTTCAACTCATGGCCGCCCTCAATTGACCTCAAAATACTTAAATCCCGCTGGAACTACTTTGCAGGTAGCCGGACTCCTTTTATCTGAGGCGCAGTTAAGGGGCGGGTCAAAGCTCTAGTGCCGGCAAAACACTGACACTACTCCAGAATTATTTGCGGATACTGTATTCAGCTAGCCAAGATTTTTCAGCAAAACCAATTGGTATAAAAGAGCTGGTGGCATCCCAAAGGAGTAACATAGGTAATGCAAAATGCAGCCTTTTATCAGGCCTTTTGAAGTATGCCTAGCGCTCATGTGATTGGCCTTGGACGCTCTGGAACTGCCGCGGCCCGGCTCCTTAAGGGGGAAAGCTGGCAGGTAACTGTTAGCGATCGCAACACCTCTGCATCCTTAATCCAGCAACAAGCAGCACTCCAGGCCGAAGGCATTGACGTAAGCTTAGGACTAAACTTTTCTCCTGATTCCCTGGCTAGCCAGGGACAAGCACCACCTGATTTAGTGATTGTCAGCCCCGGCGTCCCCTGGGACTTACCTGGCCTAGTTCAAGCCAGAGAAGCCATAGAAACTATTGGTGAGACTGAACTCGCGTGGCGCTACTTGAAGCATTATCCCTGGATTGGTATTACGGGAACGAATGGTAAGACTACCACCACAGCCCTAATTGCCGCGATTTTTCAGGCCGCGGGATTGCGGGCTCCAGCCTGTGGCAATATTGGCTACAGCACTTGTGATCTCGTGCTGGCTCAAACACCGGTTGACTGGGTAGTGGCTGAACTCAGTAGCTATCAAATTGAGTCTGCTGCTACCCTCGCCCCTACCATCGGTGTCTGGACCACCTTCACGCCCGACCACTTGGGCCGTCACGGTACACTGGAGCGCTATCGAGATATCAAAGCCTCACTCCTAGAGCGATCGCAGCACCAAGTCCTCAATGGGGATGATCTTTATCTACGGCAGATTGGTCCTCAGCGGTGGCCCCATGCCTGCTGGACCAGCACTAGCGGTAAATTGGCTGGACAAGGTACTCCACGGGGGGTGTACGTTGAGGATGGGTGGGTTGTGGCTGAAGGCGAGCCAATTGTGCCTTTAAGCGTTCTGCGAATGCCCGGAGAGCACAACCGGCAAAACCTGCTGATGGCGATCGCCGTTGCCCGGCTCGCTGGCATTCAGACAAGCGCGATCGCTGAAGCAGTGACGGCTTTTCCCGGTGTGCCCCATCGTCTGGAACACATTTGCAGCTTCCAGGGCATTGACTGGATTAACGACAGTAAGGCCACAAATTATGATGCTGCCCAGGTGGGTTTGGCCTCCGTCGCCAGTCCAGTTATTTTAATTGCCGGGGGTGAGGCCAAGCCAGGAGATGATCAGCAATGGATTGAAACCATTCAAGCTAAAGCTGCTGCGATTTTACTGATTGGTGCTGCGGCTCCTACCTTTGCCCAACGCCTGCAACAGGTTCACTATTCCACCTACGAAATTGTCGGAACAATGGCTCAAGCGGTACCCAGAGCGCTAGAGCTAGCAAAACAGTACGGGGCAAAAGTGGTCCTGCTTTCCCCCGCCTGTGCCAGCTTTGACCAGTACCAAAGCTTCGAGGAACGAGGAGACCATTTCCGTCAGCTCTGTTTGGAACTCCTACAGCCAACCTCAGTCGGTCAGGTGTGAAACGGCACCGAAATTAGGGGCAGAAAGGTCAACAGGACCCAGGCCCAAAACCATAAACTTGACTGCTGGGTAGGAATCTCTGGGGCAAGCAACGCTTCTATGCGTTCTTCCAAACGACTGTGCGGTGCCACACAGCTAAATGCCGCCCCCAAAGCTTTCTGACACCAGTGGCGCGCGGACAACCAGCAGCAAGGATTCTGCCAGCAGCAGTGAATCGACCTGCTGAGCAGCCAGCGGTCAGCCCGTAATTCCCGTAACAGTAAAAGCTCTTGCCACAGCGCTTCTGTGTTGGGCAGCCAGGCAGTGCAGGCACGGACCCAGCCCAGCCAGAAAAACCAGAAGGTGTCTCTGTAGTAGTGGTGTCCTTGCTCGTGGGCAAACACAGCCTCTAGGTGTGCTTGATCGAGGGTTTGGAGTAATCCCCGGCTCACGACTAATTCCGGCTGCCAGAAGCCAAGCTGAGCACTAAAGAGCGCGGTTGTATCCAGTACTCGGCCCGGTTTGCCATCCAAGTCAATGGGTGCGTAGGTACGGGCCTGTTGCACAGAGCGCCAGCCCTGCCAGGCCAGCTGCAAGCACAAAGCACCTGCCCAAACAAGCAGAACAAGCGCCAGCCCATAGCTGAACCAACCTTCCCCAGACCAGACCATTTGTCCCTGGGGTCCCATCCAAACCACGGCTAGCCCAGTCATCAACAGCATCAGCGGTGGTAGCAGAAAAAACAAGAGGGCTCTCTGCCAGCGCTCGAGCCAGCTTGCTGCGGTTCCAGACCAGTCTAGTCTCAGGCTCCAGACTAGTCCTAAGGCTACTAGAATCATGATGAGGTGCATTACTGCTCCTCCCTGGCTCGACGGATGGCCTGCAGCCGCTGGGCGTCGCGTCTAGTTGTTCCAAGCTGGCTTGGTCCAACTCATCGGCAAAGGCTAGGACCACATCCGGGTTGCCCACCGCTAGAAACTGCTGCAACCGCTCGTGAGCTTCCAGTGCTTGCGCCTCTTGCCGGGAAATTAAAGGTCGCCAGTGAAAGGCCCGCTCTCCTTTATCACAGGCCAGCCAACCTTTCTGGGTGAGGCGGCGCAGCACCGTGGTCACTGAGGTATAGGCCAGCTCTCGGTTTGGGTCTGCTGGGATGCGATCGTGCACTGCTTTAACGGTAGCTGAACCGAGCTCCCAGAGAATACTGGAGGATCTCGGTTTCTAAAGGACCGAGAGAGAGATGCTTGGGACGGTAGTTGGGTAGTGGTGCCATGGCGCTTAGCTTTTCTTCAGCCAGCTAAACATCGCCCGCAAATCCTTGCCAACTTCTTCAATCGGATGTTCCGCTTCCCGGCGGCGCATGGCGGTAAACCCAGCTTTGCCTGACATATTCTCCAAGACAAATTCCCGAGCAAACTGCCCGGTTTGAATCTCGTTGAGGATCTTCCGCATCTCAGCACGGGTCTCGTCGGTGATGATTCGGGGACCACGGGTATAGTCTCCATATTCCGCTGTGTTAGAGATACTATCGCGCATATTGGCCAGCCCCCCTTCTACAACTAGGTCGACAATCAGCTTGACTTCGTGCAGGCACTCAAAGTAGGCCAGTTCCGGCTGGTAGCCTGCGGCAACCAAGGTTTCAAACCCAGCTTTGATCAGCTCACTGAGACCGCCGCACAAGACTGCTTGCTCCCCAAACAGGTCGGTCTCGGTTTCTTCTCGAAAAGTAGTTTCCAAGATGCCGCCGCGTGTTCCCCCAATGCCTTTGGCATAGGCCATCGCCCGATCGCGAGCCATGCCAGAAGCATCTTGATACACGGCAAACAAACAGGGAACCCCTTGGCCCTGCTCGTAGGTGCGCCGGACTAGATGACCTGGACCTTTGGGGGCAACCATGACTACATCTACCTGCTTCGGTGGCACCACCTGAGCAAAGTGAATATTGAATCCGTGGGCAAAAGCAAGCACTTTACCCTCGTCCAGGTACGGCTTGATCTCGGCTTGGTAAACCGTCCTTTGCACTTCATCCGGCAGAAGAATCATGATCAAGTCCGCAGCTTCAGAGGCTTCGGCGACGCTGAGTACGTTCAGACCTGCACCTTGGGCCTTTTCAGCTGACTTGCTGCCCTCATACAACCCCACCACAACATTGATGCCGCTATCTTTGAGGTTAAGGGCATGGGCATGGCCTTGAGAGCCATAACCAATGATGGCGATCGTTTTGCCTGCCAACAGGTCTAGATTCGCATCGGCATCGTAGTACATCCGGGCCATAGGGCATCTCCTTCGCAGCAAGTGTTCATTTGCGGTGCAAACTCTTAATCTTACCGTCAAAAAGCTATCTCCGCACTGGCATAACTTTCAATGAAGCCGAACCAGCATTGCAAAGCGGCTACGAGAAACAGCATCGTAAAGCAGGCCTAGGGTGGGGGAAGGCAAAACACGCCACTCGCGATGTCTGGAGCAGAGTTGAGCGGGCAATTCCAGGTGATGCTAACCAAAAAGGGCAGTAAACCGGGATAAACCGTCATTGTGACTGGGGGTGGGCTTACAAACTCGCCCCCTCTAATTTTCAGCAGCCACTTGTCAAGGATTGGCTGTTGCACCATTAACACGCATCCTCCGCTCTCGCTGTTGAGTGCTAGCCTAAAGGTGATTACATTTAGTTGCACCAATCATGTATTCCTCCCCTTGAAGGGGGTGTACGCAATGTGTTTGGTCATTCTCTCAAGATCATGAACAAGGTTGTAGTAGGTCTATCCGGTGGCGTTGACAGTTCTGTAGCAGCTGCCACTCTTCTGCGTCAAGGCTATGAAGTTGTCGGCTTGACACTTTGGTTGATGAAGGGCAAGGGCCAGTGCTGTTCAGAGGGCATGGTCGATGCGGCTCAGCTTTGCGAACAACTGGAGATTCCTCACCATGTTGTAGACAGCCGGGAATTGTTTCAAGCAAACATTGTGGATTATTTAGTAGCGGGCTATGAAGCAGGCATTACCCCGCTGCCCTGCTCTCAGTGCACCCGCACCGTCAAGTTTGGCCCAATGCTGCAATACGCGCGGGAAGTGCTGGGCATTGAACAGATCGCTACGGGTCACTACGCTCGGATTACCCAGAATCCGCAAACAGGTCGCTATCAACTCCAGCGGGCACTAGACCGGACAAAGGACCAGTCCTACTTTCTCTACAACCTGACGCAGGAGCACCTGGCAAGTGCCTTGTTCCCATTGGGTGAGCAAACGAAAACAGAAACCCGTCGGATTGCAGCTGAGCTAGAGCTGAATACAGCCCACAAGCCAGAAAGCCAAGATTTATGCCTGATTGAAGCGCATGGCTCAATGCGGGAATTTTTAGACAAGTACATTTCCACCCGCAAAGGAGAGATCGTTGACGGAGAAGGGAACGTTCTAGGTCACCACGAAGGGGTCCATCACTACACCATCGGTCAGCGCAAGGGGTTGGGGATTGCCGCGGCGCAACCGCTGTACGTTGTGGGTCTAGATACTGGGCGCAACCGGGTAATTGTTGGCGATCGCGACAGCGTTCAAAAAAGGGAATGCACCATCCAGCAAGTGAACTGGGTTTCTATGCCGGCACCGACAGCGCCCATTCAAGCCGAGGTCCAAATTCGCTACCGCGCTCAACCCGTGACTGTGACTGTGATTCCGGTTGCGGAGGAGTCTCAAAGTGGTACGAGAGCCAAGCTGGTATTTGCCGAACCACAGTTTAGTATCACCCCAGGCCAGGCGGCAGTTTGGTACGACGGCGATGTGCTTTTAGGGGGTGGTCTAATTGAAAGACTGACAAATTAGCTGGCTGGTGCTGGAAACATTTATCAGGGAAGTCGATTCGTTTTAGGTTCTATGAGCCAGCAGCGCCTTTTCTCCATCTCGGCAATCTTCTCAATTCTGGCAACAGTGGCGCTCATGCTTGTGTTCTGGCAGCTGCGAGGATTGCTAATTGTCGTCATGATCGCGGTCGTTCTTGCCGCCTCGATTGTGCCTGTGGTTAACTGGGCAGAGCGCTTTCGGGTACCCCGGGTGCTCTCGGTGATTGTGGTTTACTTAAGCTTACTAGTGGGTTTGTCCGGGGTAGGGGTGCTGATTGGGCCAACAGTGGTAGAGCAAATTGAGCTATTGATTCGCCAGTTACCTATTTACGGAGAGCACTTGCGGACCTTCTATGAGAACTGGGTGTCCCATCTCACCTCAGCCCGGCCAGAACTAGTCCGCGAGTTACTGAACCCTGATGCCTTAACCTCCTGGATCATCCGCTCCAGCCAGCAACTAGCTGTTCGCTCTTACAGCGCCACGACAGGTCTTCTAGGTGGGTTCTTCAGTTTAGTTCTGGCAATTTTGATCTCTGGCTATATGGCGGCAGACAGCAACACCTTGACGCAGAGCTTACTCCAACTGTTTCCTGCCCCCTGGAATACTCGCCTAGCTGCTCAGGTAGGTCCCATTAGCGACCGGATGGGTAGCTATATCCGGGGACGAATTTTGGTGTCTTTAATCTTGAGTACTGTGATTACAGCTGGGCTAAGTTTTTTGGGCCTCAGCCAATTCGCCCTGGGTCTAGGAGCGATCGCGGGTGTAACCAACCTCATTCCCTTCTTGGGACCGCTACTGGGAGCCCTTCCGGCTTTGATTGTCGCTCTTTCCCAAGGGGGTTTGCTGGTCCTGTGGGTGCTGATTTTATTTGTGGTGGTGCAAAGCCTAGAGACCTATGTGCTAGATCCCTTGCTGGTAGGCTCCTCTGTAGGCGTTCATCCCCTTTACCAATTGCTAGTGGTACTGGGAGGAAACCAAGTAATGGGGATTGTCGGTGCCTTGATCATTCCCCCCTGGATTGCTGGAGCAGCCGTTCTGCTGGAAAACCTCTATCTCAAGCCCAAACTGCTCGGTGAGCAGCGAGCTGCTACAACTTCTCATCCCTCCAATACTGTTGAGCCACAGGTAGCTACTCCTCAACCTTCCCCTAGCTCAACTTGATTAGCGCGGTTGACCCTTCTTATCCACAAACAGTTGAGGGGACAGCTAAACTAGGGATGTTGATACGGGGCAGCGATCGCCCAACGGCAGCAGCGATGGCCCCCAAACTATGAACTAACGTCACCATTTCCGCCAAAGAAAGTGCCTGCCGGGCATCTGAGACGGATTGCTCCGGCTGAGGATGACATTCAATGATCAGACCATCGGCACCACAGGCAACTGCTGCCCTGGCTAGGTCTGCTACCAGCTCCCGCTTCCCGACCGCATGGGAAGGGTCGACGATCACGGGTAAATGGGTCAGTTGCTTCAGTGCGGCGACAGCCCCTAAATCTAGTACATTGCGAGTATACGGATCGAAACTGCGGATACCGCGTTCGCACAACACCACTTGCGGGTTGCCGTGGCTAAGAATGTACTCTGCAGCTAAAATAAACTCCTCAAGCGTTGCCGAGAGTCCCCGCTTTAGCAGCACTGGCTTGTCACACTGGCCTAGGGCTTTGAGTAACTCGAAATTCTGCATATTCCGGCTGCCAACTTGCAGCACATCAGCGGCAGTCGCGATCGCGGCAATCTGCGAAACGGCCATGACCTCCGTTACAACTGGCATATTGTACCGCTGGCGAACCGCTGTTAAGATCTCAAGTCCTTCTAGCCCTAGACCTTGGAAGGCGTAAGGGGAAGTGCGAGGCTTGTAAACGCCCCCGCGCAGTGCTTGGACTGGTGCCGTAGCCAGGTGCTCGGCAACTACTTCCATTTGCACCAGACTTTCGACTGAACAAGGGCCACCGATCACTAATAACTCTTGCCCACCCACAGTCACTTGCTCCGATAGCTTGACAACCGTTTTTTGCTCTGAGTGAGAGCGGATGACGAGTTTCGCGTCCAACATTTGATGTACTCCTTTAAGGTGTAGGTAATAAAAAAACCCGGAACCTTGAGCGGATTCCGGGCTGAGTTAATGATGCACGACAGCTCACCCGGAACTTGTGGGAGTCCAAAAGTAAAAGCCGTACCACCAGATATGAGAATGGGCTGTCATTCAACACTGCCTTGAG
The DNA here is from genome assembly GCA_030447595.1 of Thermosynechococcaceae cyanobacterium YX3bin19. Taxonomy (GTDB): domain Bacteria; phylum Cyanobacteriota; class Cyanobacteriia; order Thermosynechococcales; family Thermosynechococcaceae; genus JAUJON01. Next base: position 8,866 of record JAUJON010000051.1, on the reverse strand, counting down.
AAAAAGAAACTTGAGAAAAAGAAAGACCGCAGAATTAACTCTGCGGTCCACCTAAAGCCTTCATGCAAAACTGCATTCACTTCAGGTGAACCCTAAACCAGTACCAAAAATAAAAGGCGCGAGTGACCATTAGCAGGTGATGAAGCGAATACTCTACAGCTTAACCGATTGTAGCTCAGCTCATTCACGTGTCCTAGGAAAGCTTGAGCGCTAGGGTTAAGCCATCGCCAATAGGAATTAAGCTCAGAGCAACCCGTTGATCGTGATGGAGTTTTTCATTGAGGGCTCGGATAGCCGTTGTGCTTTTATCTTGCAACTGCCGGTTAGCGACTCGACCTGACCAGAGAACATTGTCAATTGCAATGAGTCCCCCTGGGCGCAAAAGCTGCAACGACTGCTCGTAGTAGTTCAGATAATTTTCTTTATCCGCATCGATGAAGACAAAATCAAAGGCCTCGGCTTGCCCTGCAGCTAGCAGCTGCTCCAAGGTTTCCAAAGCTGGCACCAAACGTAGGTCTACTTTATTGGCAACTCCGGCTTGCTGCCAATAGTGCCGGGCTATCGAGGTCCATTCTTCGTTGACATCGCAAGCCACTAATTTGCCATCAGATGGAAGGGCCAAAGCGGTCCACAAAGAGCTGTACCCGGTAAAGACGCCAATTTCTAGTATCTTCTTGGCCCCCATGAGCTGAATCAACAGAGCCATGAATTGGCCTTGTTCAGGGGAAACCTGCATAGCCACCATCGGGTGACGTGCAGTTTCCTCCCGCAACTGTCTTAGAACATCGGGTTCGCGGGAGGAAACTGATCGGTAGTAGTCGTATAGGCGATCGCTAAGAGTAAAAGTCTTCGATGACATGGAATTTGAGCTTAAAGGTGCTTTTCCAGGGCCTTCTGGAGTGTGGTTTTCGGCACTGCACCTACTACCATATCCACGCGCTCTCCGCCTTTGAAGATCATTAAAGTAGGAATACTGCGGATTCCGTAGTCGCTAGCAACGCCGGGATTTTCATCGGTGTTTAGCTTTAAAACCTTCACCTGGCTACCATACTCACCTGCTACCTCTTCAACCACTGGTGCAACCATACGGCAAGGCCCGCACCAGGGAGCCCAAAAATCAACTAGAACTGGAACTTCACTGTCAAGTACTTCTTGCTTAAAGGTGGAGTCTGTGACTTGTTCGATTGATGACATAAGTAAATCCTCTCTACTAAGCCCATCCAATTTGTGCTGTCTTTGTACCCTACCATTTGATGGGCTGGCCGCTAATAACCCCCAGTGGTATTATCAGGGAACGTTGCTAACAATACAGTGGTGTTTGACCCCTACTCCAGCGATCACGGAGTATTGGTTAGCCAGAACTCCACGGCCAGGCAGGATCGACTGAAATATTAACCACTTATAACGCCTCTACGAGAATTCACGTTCAGAGTATTCAGCGCAGCAAAGCATGCGGTAGGACGGTAAAACACTATGTATTTCTAACGATTGTCCGCATCAGAGGACATCACCACAATCCGTCCCTAGTTGTGTTGTCGTCTCAGGGGAGAGCTTGAGTTTTGCTGGTTGAGCAGCGCATCCGGGTTCTTCACGAGAGCTGTCACCCAACATTTGCTATTAAAAAGGGTCCTCTGTCAGACTGTTAGTGTTGGTACTTACTTGTCAAGATGGGAACTCAACCTGAGGTTCTTTTTAACCTTTCACGCTCTGCCATGCTGCCATTTATCCGGTCCGATCTAGCCCAACTGACTGCCTACAAGTCTCATCCTGAGATTGAGGGCAATACGCCAGCAGATGCCCAGGTAGACCGGCTAGACACGAATGAAAGTCCCTTTGATTTGCCGGATGAGCTGGAAACATCAACTGGCTTGGACTTACCAACAGGTGATTGAAGCCAATCGCTATCCAGATGGCGGCCATGCAGCTCACAAACAGGCACGATCGAGTAATGAATGAATCGGCTAATTTATCTGGATTTGGCCCCAGTTATATCTCTGTTGGCAACGGTTCCGATGAACTCATTCGCTCACTGTTAATTGCCACCTGTTTGCAGGGGCAAGGTTCGATTCTCATCGCCAATCCCACCTTCTCTATGTACGCAATTCTGGCGCAGACCTTAGGCATTCCAGCCGTGGGCTGTAGGCCGCTCAGAGTTTAACTTTGAAATGGATCTAGCGGTAGCACAAGCAGCGGTGGAGTCACGACCCGCTGCATTTAACTCCCAGGTCTCCTGGGAACCGCGAGTACCCCAGATCCCCGGTTCGGGTTGTCTTTATGGTTCACCACCCCAACTCCCCGACCGGTAACCCCTGACGGCTGCTGAACTGTCGTGGTTGAAAAGCTTGCCGCCGCACATTCTAGTGGTAGTGGATGAGGCTTATTTTGAATTTAGTCAAGCCACAGTTGTTCGAGAGGTGCTTCAGCGTCCTAACTGGATTGTCTTGCGAACTTTTTTCCAAGGCATTCCGGCTAACTGCCTACCGAGTCGGCTATTGCGTTGCCCATCCTGAACTGGTAGCAACGTTGGAAAAGGTGCGTCTGCCCTATAATTTGCCCGCTTTTTTCTCAAGCCGCTGCTCAAGCAGCGCTGCATCACCGACAGACATTACGGCCAGCCAGTCCCCAAATACGTGCTGCGCGCAGTCGGCTGTCACATTCTTTTTATCACGAACCCAAGCTGCTGGTTGGGCCTAGTGCCGCCAACTTTCTCGATCTCCGGCTGCAAGAGACTACTGTCAAGGTCGACAACTTTGCTCAAGCCCTGAGAGCGGAGGGAACCTCTATTCGCTATGTCGGTGGAGGGCTGCGAGTCACCGTGGGTAGCCAGGCTGAGAATGCCCGGACGCTGGAGCGATTTCAATCTATGCTGGCGCAAGGTCCTGTTTCTATTTCCGCATTCTAGGCTTAGACCTGATTGGGCCATTTCAGCCGCTTGTGCAACAGGAGTCGCTGGGGTTGCTTGAGTAGGATTGCCGTCCAATGTGGATCGATGCGGTGAACTTGGTAGCCAATTTTGGAGTAGAGCTGTCGTGCCGCCTGGTTATTCTCTAAAACATGCAGGTAGAGGTCTTGAAACCCCCACTCTAAAACTGTTCGTTCGCAGGCAAGCAGCAGGCGTTGGGCAATACCTTGACGGCGAGATTTTGCTTCAACCGCCAGATTGGAAATATAAGGATACTTCGGTATTGCAATTTGCCAGGGAGACAGGGACCGTAAAGTTACTTCCACAGTGCCTGCAGGTCTGGAGTACCCACCATGTGAGGCCGGTTTCTGGACAGCCACGAGACAAACTTGGCTTGAGGCAGCGGAAGTCGCACGGCTTCGCAGATCTTGATAAATTCCCAGGCGCAGTAGCGGTGAGAATTGACTCATCAAGCCGTTGGTAGGATAAAAGCTTTCTGTTAGCAAGGAGGCGATATCAGATAAGTCCTCTTTGCGGGCGGCCCGAACAAGTTGAATGGTAGAGCACTGGTGGCTGCTACTGGTTTGAGATCCAGGGGGTAGCCTTGGAACTTCTGATAGCGGAAGCTCATCTCGATTAGCAGGTGGCGGAGTCTCTACCTGCTTATAGTCTAAAAAAGAGTTGTTCACAGTGAATTTAGAGGATTCGTTGTAGAAGCTACCTCAGAACTCGTAGCTCACTTGCGAATTATGCCTTACTCGCTGCTAGGAGTAGTTTGGGGCCCCAATTTTTGAGCCTCCAGTTGAGCGATAGTAGCTTGCAGCTTAGGCGTAGCCAACATTTTCTGGGTATCTGCCAGCAGGCGATCGCCCCATAGATTCTCCTTTAAGAAAGTGATATCTGCGTAGTTACCATCAAGCTTAAGTGCGGCTTCTGCCAAGGCCAGACCTTGATCTTGGCGGCCTTGAGTATACAAAGCAACTGCTAACGCTAGCTTAGGTTCGCTGGCCTTGTTATCGATGGCAGCTGCAGTTTGCCACTGACGGATTGCCGCTGCTACATCTCCTGTTTCGTACCTGATCAGCCCAATGTTGTTGATGGCGGGCCAAAACTTCTTATCCTGAGCAAATGCCTTAGTGTACTGAGCCACCGCATTCTGCAACCGGTTCATCTTGTAGTAAGTGTTACCCAAATCAAACAGGGCATCAGGAGCATTGGGCTTGAGGGCGAGCCCTGCTCGGAGTGTCCGTTCCGCGGCTGGATAGTTATTTTGCTGAAAGTAAGCCGTTCCCAAGCTAAAAAGAACGTTAGCATTCTTGGGATTTAATGACTGCGCCCGCTCTAGAGCGGCAACACCTTGTTTAGGCTGCTCTGCCTCTAAGTACAGGGCACCCAAGATAGCCCAGGTTTCATAGACTTGGGGAGCAAGCTGAGTTGCAAGCTGTGCTCTCGCTAAAGCCAACTCAAACTGCTGGAACTGGGCTAGTTGTGCCGCTTCTTGTGCTAAAGCCAGACCCGTCTGTTGAAGTTGGGCTGTATCTAGCTGGAGAACGTGGGGAACTAGGGCCTGACTCAATGCAGGCTGGACAGTACTCCCAAGGCCAAGGATAACAAGCAAAGAGGCAAAAGCAGAACGGTAAAGCACGAGTTAGCTCTAAAATGCAAAGGGATCTTCAGCTAGCTTAATCTATCCCAGCCCTGTCGTGTCCACTATCGCTGGAGGAAATTCCCTGAGGCAAAGCTGTTCTAAAGCACCCGGGGCTGATCCCACAACTTCACAAAACTGTTTATTCTAGATGGAAGCCTTACCGAGGAATTGAGTTATGGACGCTGAGAATTTGAAAGAACGTATTAATCAGGTTAAACAAAAACGGCAAGTACTGCTCGACCTTTTAGAAAAACCCGATTTAGGAACCTTAAGAATTGATGTAAACCAGGCTTTAGAGGAGATGGATGACCTGATTGACGAATTTAGTCAAACCTTTCCAGAACCCGTGTAGAGCTAACTACTGCGCTGAGAGTTGCCAAGCTAGGTCAATCAGGTCTGCAGTTCCAGTAGACTTATCACAAAACGCATCCAGCTTGGCTGTCTTAATCAAGCTAGCTAAATAAGGAGCCTGTACGGAAGAGTAGCCAATGATCTTCATCGACGGGTCAATCTTTTTAATCTGTATAGAGGCTCTAGCCCCATCCAGTACCGGCATCTGTAGATCAAGAATAATCACATCCGGGTGAGATATCCGGGCAAGCTCAATTGCTTCTTGGCCATTTTTGGCTAGGCCAACCAGTTCAACGTTGGACTGATTTTGTAGAGCTAACTTTAAGCTAAATCGGGTCAGTTCATGGTCGTCTGCTACTAGGACGCGGAGGGTAGAAGCTTGGAGAGAAACCATAGAAGTGAATCACTTTTGCCGCTGGATTAAAATCGGGTTAAATTCATTAGACTTCACAATAAACGCAAAGCAGTATACCACTAGGGGTATTTTAGTCAAGTATTTATACCTATTTTAGCTAGGGCTGAGTGAGACTCAGGAGAGGTCTACTGAACGAAGGGCCAGGTCCATTAAAACTTGCTGGCTTCCCTGTGCTGGCTGACCGGAAGCAGGGCGGCGCTGCACAAAATGGCCATCCGGCTGCAGCTCCCAGGCTTGACGATGATCAGCCAGCATCACATCTAGAATTTGCTTCAGGTGCTGAGCAATCTCGGGATCTGCGACTGGCGCTACTGCCTCAACCCGCCGGTCAAGATTGCGGGGCCGCCAGTCGGCACTCCCGATAAACACTTCTGCCTGCCCTTGGTTAAAGAAGTAAAAAATCCGGGAGTGTTCTAGAAAGCGGCCAATGATGCTGATAACACGAATATTCTCGCTCAGCTGGGGAATGCCGGGGCGCAAACAGCAGATTCCCCGGACAATCATATCAATTTTTACACCCGCTTCAGACGCTTGATACAACGCTGTGATAATCTCTGGATCAACCAGGGAATTCATTTTGGCAATAATTTGACCTTGGCCGCCGTGGCGCTGGTGCTGAGTTTCCCGGTGAATTAAGGCCAGCATGCGATCGCGAAAATTGACTGGGGCAACTAACAGCTGGCGATAAGCCTGCTGACGTGAGTAGCCCGTTAGATAGTTGAACAAATCCGTGAGATCGGCACCCAACTCCTCCCGACAGCTAAAAAGTCCCAGATCTGTGTAGAGGCGAGCTGTTTTCGGATTGTAGTTGCCCGTGCCAATATGAACATAGCGGCGGATTGCTGACTCCTGCCGGACTACTAGAGCAATCTTGGTGTGGGTTTTGAGACCCACCATGCCGTAGACCACGTGGACTCCCACCTTCTCCAGCTTCCGGGCCCAAAGAATATTATTTTCCTCGTCAAACCGGGCTTTTAGTTCAACTAGGGCAACCACTTGCTTGCCGTTTTCTGCTGCGGCAATCAAGGCCTTGATAATGGGTGAGTCACCGGAAGTCCGGTAGAGCGTCATTTTGACAGCTAAAACTTGAGGGTCATGGGCAGCCTGAGTAATAAACCGCTGAACAGTTGCGGTAAAAGAGTCGTAGGGATGATGGACTAAGAGATCTCCTTTGCGAATTACCGAGAAGATGTCCTCTTCCTCACCTCTAGCTTCCGATAGGGAAAATCCACCGTTGCTGTCTAAAGCCGAGTTAGACATTGCACTTTGTTCCAGCCGTTGAATCCGGGGCGGCACCACCGGCGACCAGTCGGGATCTTTCAGTTCAGCAAGGGGTAAGCTGCTTAACGCCATCAGGTCGTTGAGCCCAAGCAAACCTTCTAGTTCGTAGATATCAGCTTCACCTAAGGCCAATTCCCGCATCAAGGTCTGCCGGACGGATTCTGGCGTGGAGGCTTGAATCTCCATGCGCACAGCAGAACCAAAGCGGCGCTTGCGAAGTTCTTGCTCAATCGCAAGCAGCAAATCATCTGCTTCGTATTCTTCAATTTCTAGATCGGCATTCCGGGTGATCCGGAAGGGATAATATTCCTGAATCGTCATGCCTGGAAACAGTGCCTTTAAATTCTGGGCAATCACTTGTTCCAGGGGTACACCGACCCAGTGTACGGGCTGGTCAGTAGCCGCGCGGAACTCCTCCGGCAGCTTGACAAAGCGAGGCAGAACTTTAGGCACTTTCAGGCGGGCAAAGTGGTTTTCTCCGGTTTCCCCATCTTTGACCACCACAGCCAGGTTAAGACTGAGATTGGAGATGTAGGGAAATGGATGACCTGGATCAACCGCCAGGGGAGTCAGGACTGGAAAAATCTGCTCCTCAAAGTACTCTTGAAGATAGGTGCCTTCTTGCGAGTTCAAGTCATTGTAGTTGAGCAGGTAGATTCCCGCGGCTGCCAATTGAGGCCGTAATTCCTGTTCAAAAAAGTGGTGCTGCTGGACAACCACAGGCTCTAGGTGCTGCCGGATAGCACTCAGCTGCTCTTGTGGGGTGAGGCCATCAATCGTTTTTTGGCTCACCTGGGCAGCAACTTGTTGTTTCAGTACGGCAACGCGCACCATAAAGTACTCGTCCAAATTAGTGCTGAAAATCGCTAAAAACTTCAGCCGTTCCAGCAGCGGAGTGCGTGAATCGAGGGCTTCATGGAGTACTCGTCGGTTGAACTCTAACCAGCTCAGCTCCCGGTTGAAGTAGTATTGCCGCCCATCTAGGGGAATTTTGGCGTCAGCGATCGCCCGCTCTGGTTCAGCTTTGTCTTCGCTGGGGTTGGGTGTCAAACGAGGTGAGAGGTCAGCTGGTAAGCAATGATTGTTGGCTGTAGCCCGAATCCGTTCAGCATCGGCCTGAGTAATCACGCTGCTGTGACTTTTTGCGGGAATGTTGAGCTGGGCACAGGTCGCCAGGATATCTTTGTGGTCTAGATTGAGCTCCCGCGACAGCTGATAAATTCTAACTTTACTGTTGTTCATTCACTTTCTCCCGTATCTTGGGTGTTGCTGCTGGGTGAGGCCCTCACTTGAGCAGCTTAGTCTGCTGCAGATCCAGTGTGACTGAGTACAGTCAGTAGCTGGTTGCCCCGGTAAGCTAGAACTCAGTCCACTTCAAGCACTAGCAAAAAGAGTACAACGACAGCAGTATGGTAGACCTCACGCCTAACCCAAGCTTTAGTTTAGCGATTCGGCTGCAAATCCCCAATCGTCCGGGAATGCTCTCCAGCGTTACCCAGGCGATTGCAATGGCTGGCGGTAATCTGGGTCAGATTGACCTGCTCGAACAAACCCCGAAGCGCTCTGTTCGCACCATTACTGTGGATGCAGCCAGTACGGAGCACGCGGAGCGGATTTTGGCGGCGGTTGAAGCCTTACCGGACGTTCAGCTCCTTGATGTTTATGATCGCACCTTTAGCCTGCACCGGGGCGGCAAAATTACTATCGAGAGTAAAATTCCTTTGACGAATCGGGCCGATCTGGCGATGGCCTACACTCCCGGAGTGGGTCGGATCTGTCGCGCGATCGCGGCTGACCCCGAACAGGTTCATACGCTGACGATTAAGAGCAACACGGTGGCAATTGTCACTGACGGCAGTGCTGTACTGGGACTGGGCAACCTGGGTCCGGCGGCGGCTTTACCGGTGATGGAAGGTAAGGCAATGCTGTTCCGTGAGTTTGGCGGCATCAATGCCTTTCCGATCTGCCTGGCTACTCAGGACACCGCGGCGATCATCGAAGCGGTGAAACAAATTTCCCCTGTTTTTGGGGGAGTGAATCTGGAAGATATTAGCGCTCCTCGCTGTTTTGAAATTGAAGCCCAACTTCAGCGATCGCTGGATATCCCTATCTTTCATGACGACCAGCACGGTACAGCAATTGTGGTGCTGGCCGCCTTGATCAATGCCTTGAAGCTGGTCCACAAGTCTCTATCTCAGGTGCGTGTGGTCATCAACGGGGCTGGAGCTGCTGGAGTGGCGATCGCCCGCCTGCTCCGCAAAGCCGGAGC
>JAUJON010000050.1 GCA_030447595.1 Thermosynechococcaceae cyanobacterium YX3bin19 | reverse complement strand
AGTTGAGAAGACGATTGCTCACGTGGGGCCTTCTTCAGAAGCCCGAACGGTGGTGCAGGTCACCGCGTTGGACGAGCAGCAGCGCCGAGAAGAGTTAGCTCAACTTGCCGGGGGACGGTCTGCTCAAGATGCCATGGCCTTTGTGGATTCTCTGCTACAGCAAGCGGGCCAATTGCACCAAGGTCAATTGGCTGCGGCTCAACCTCAGCCAGCAAAACTTGCTTCTCGGCGCACTAAGCTAAAATCTGCTAAAAATTCCTCAACTCATTAGATCTTCCCCAGTCCAACGTGTAGAGTAGTAACCGTTTCTAGTCTCATTTTAAGATGCACTTGTCTGATAGTAGTACTAATCTTTATCAGGGTCTGATGGACATTGAAGTGGTCCAAAAAATCTTGCATCGCTCGAGAGCATCAATCTACCGCTATACCCACACTGATCCGCACAATCTCAATCCTCCCTACAACCCTAAGCGATTAAATCCTGAGCTGCGGCTGAGTAAAACAGATGCGCTGCTGTTTCACCCTAACGAAGTTGCTCGCTTTGCCAAGGAAGTTCTAGGGATTCACCAAGTTACGATTCAAGTTCAAGAACCTGCCCCAGATGTGACACAAGATTTGCTCAGGGCAATTTTGGCAGAACTCCAAGCTATTCGCGAATTGCTAAAATCCCAGTCTTAGTGTTAGCTGTTTAGTAGTCCCTAGTCTGGCTAGAATCGCTCATTGTGCAAGGGGCATAAGTGTTGCCGGCAAATTTCTCCGCAACCAGAGCCCCCGCTGTTGCAGCATCGAGCGGCTTAGAGAAGAGGTTGCCTTGCCCATACTTGCACGAAAGGGCACTCAGTTGAGCCAGCTGATCTAACGTTTCTATTCCCTCGGCAATGACATTCATGCCCAAGGCCCGAGCCAACAGAATAATGGTGCGGGCAATCTCCAAGCTTTGGTTACCACAGCCCATTCGGTTAATGAAGGAGCCATCAATCTTCAACACATTGATTGGAAATTGGTGGAGATGATCGAGTGACGAATAGCCTGTACCAAAGTCATCTAAGTACAATGAAATTCCTAAGGCTTTTAGTTGCCAAAGCACAGCGGCTACAGGCTCAGTATTTTCCAGCAGTACGTTCTCTGTAATCTCCAGGCTCAAACTCTGAGGATCCAGATTCGTTTCCGCTAAAATTTGGCTGATCTGGTCAACAAGCTCAGGTTGTGTACACTGCTTGAGCGAGAGATTGACGCTCACGAACAATCGTGAGCTGGTGGCAAATTTTTCCTGCCAGGCCCGCATCTGGCGACAGGCTTCCTGGAGTACCCAGCGGCCAATGGGGATGATCAGCCCAGTTTCCTCAGCAATGGGAATAAACTCTGTGGCCGAGATCAGCCCGCTTGGGCATTGCCAGCGCAGCAACGCCTCAAATCCGACAATGCTCCCTGTTGTCAACAATACAATCGGCTGGTAGTAAACTTGAAATTCCTGGTCTTCAATCGCCCGCCGCAGGTCTGTTTCCCGCTGCAAGCGAGTGACTGCCTTGGAGTGTCTAGTCGTATCAAATACCTGATAACCGCCCCCACCCAGAGACTTGGCGTGGTACATTGCGATATCAGCAGTCTGTAGCAGGTCGTCTGCCCAGCCTTGAGCTTCGCTACTTATGACAATGCCAATACTGGCGGAGGTAAAGATTTCATGTCCCTTCAGATTGAACGGCAGAGCTAGTTCTTGTTCAATTCGCTGGGCAATGCAGATTGGGTAGTCAACGTCTTTGATCGCACTCAGTAAGATCGCGAACTCATCCCCCCCCAAGCGCGCCACTGTATCTTCAGTGCGGAGGCATTGCTCTAGTCTGCGAGCGATGGCGATGAGCAATTCATCTCCCATCAAATGCCCCAGGCTATCGTTGATAATTTTGAAGCGATCAAGGTCTAGGAAGAGTACCGCAAAGACATAATCCTGTTGCCGTTTTGCCTGCTTGATCGCTTGGAACAGCCGGTCCATGAACAGTGCCCGGTTGGGTAGTCCTGTTAGGGCATCGTGGAAGGCATTATGCCGTAATTGCTCCTCAGCTTGCTGGCGTTCTGCTTCGAGACGCTTCGCTAGAGTAATGTCTTCAATAGTGCCTTCATAGTAGAGAAGTTGGTCGTTCCGATCACGCACTGAACGGGCATTCTCCGAAACCCAGATTATACTGCCATCCTTGCGATAGACCTGAGACTCAAACTCCGAAACGGTATTATGCTCTTGCATCAGGTGGACGAATTCATCCCGACGGTGCGGCTCGACATAAAGCTGCTGAACGACATCCGTGAGGCTCTGAATCAACTCCTCGGGGGATTCGTAGCCATAGATGCGTGCCAGTGCCGGATTGGCGCTGAGGTAGCGCCCATCTGGTGTGGTCTGGAAGATGCCCTCAATGGTGTTCTCAAATATGTTGCGATATTTTGCTTCGGCTTGCTGCAGTGCTTCCTCCACCCGCCTGTGCTCTGTAATCTCTTGTTGTAGTTGCTCGTTGGCCTTCCTCAGTTGTGCTGTTCGTTTCTCTACTTTGAGTTCTAGCTCGTCATGAGCCTGCTGTAGCGCTACCTCCGCCTGTTTCCGTTCTGTGACATCGGTGACGTAGCTTCTGATCAGATCGCTTTCGCAGATGTAGTGGAGAGATTGTTCAAAGACCTGGTTCGCAACTTTAACCTCACGGGTAAAAAACTTTTCCTGGCCCTGCTGAACTTTAGGCAGTAGCCCTGCCAGGATTGGATGCTCTAGCTTAGCGACTCGAATGTCAGGAAATTGCACGATCGCCGCTGGATTGAGATAGGTGATAGTACCAGTTAGATCAATTTCCAATATCGGGTTGGAGATCAGTTCTGGGAAGGAAGCGAGCCGCATTAGTGCCGCTTCCGGCGAATTGTCTAGCTCGCCATCTGAGATTGCCAGGGTGGGAGGATCACTTAAGCTTTCTAGGTAACCCGATAGATCTTCGACTTGGCAACTGGTAAGCAGCTCCACGTCCGATAATTCAGTAGTGGTATAGTACCTTGCCTTGACATTGCCCCCAAATACCAGTAGATCTCCGTGCCTCAGATCATGGGAGAAGCAGCGATGACCGTTGGCTGTCAAGCCGTTGGTACTGCGCTTCCCCTGGAGATTGCCGTCAATAATCCGAAACAAGTCAATGGCATCGGGCATCGGCACTCGCAGCAGGATCGCGTGCTGGCGAGAAATTAAGTTGGAGTAGAGGACAATGGAGTTAGCTGGGTCGCGACCGATTGAATAGGTAGCAGCCTCAAGCGTAACGGTGCGTTTACCGAGCTGGTCTTCAATCACGAGTAGCTGATGAATTTGTTGCTGCATGCGATCGCCTTCATCCGGTTGCCAAATACCTACTCAGGGTTCCCACAGAACGGAGGCGATTGAACTGAGATTGACTTCTGTAATCATGCCGCCTTACCCAACGAGTACGCGAAAGATCACTTGCGGGTGATACAGGACAGCAGGTGATTTGAGTTGGTGGCCAACCTCCATGATCAGTGTATGCATAGCCGAATCTTCGTTGGTCCGCTGCAGAGCCCGCTCAGTATATCCCCCTAAAAGTTTACCCAGTCGTCTAGCAAGCCAATTCGGTTGATTTCTCCCAGCAGTAGTGGGAAAGCGTAAGTCCTGAGTTGTTGCCATACTCCAGGGTAGAGAATTGTTTTTAGCGAGTTGCCGCTGGAAGTCTAATGAGCAGTAGGCCTTTTTGCCGCCTGGATGCAACCAGTCCCGTAAGACTAGCACTGAGGTAGCACTGACGGTCATGCCTTGACCGTAAACCGGACACAGGGCACATACAGCATCTCCTAAAACCACAAATCCCTCGGGGAGGGGGGTTTTTTCGTAGTGGCGTAGTCGGTTAGCTGTAGCCCGGTGAGCATAAATGGGCGACACGGGCTTAGCCGCTTGAATCATTTGGTAGAATTCCGGACTCGGAAGGCTGTGAGCAAACTCTAAAAAACCCTGACCGTCCAATGGTGGAAAGTCACGCCCATACCCCCCTAGTGTGACAATCCACTCCTTGCCCTCTATTTGGGCGATGTAGCCCAGCCGGGTGTTGTTGGGAGGTGATTGGCTAATCAGCATCACCTTCCAATCAGGCTGAAATTCCTGCGGTGCTTGGTAACGGCGGGTTGCATAACCCAGAAAGGGGTTAATCACTGTTTCTTCAGGAGGCGTCAAGCCTAAACTTTTCAACCAGTGGGGTGCTTGGGACCCCCGACCACTGGCATCTACGACTAATTTTCCAGGTAACTGGACTACACCTGTCCCTTTTGAGTGCAAGGACACACCCGTTACCTTTTGGTTAGCGTTGGTCAGTAACCCGTTCACCCGGTAACCTTCTAGAAACCGCACCCTTGGGGAATGGCAGAGTCGCTGTCGGATCACCCACTCTAGGAGGGGACGGCTGCACGTAACAGAGACAATATCAGAAGGCGATGAAGTAGTGGCATTCCAGCCGCCGTAGCCAAACCGGTAAAACTCCCGCGCCCAGTCGATTGCAAGTGCTCCCGCCTTGCTCAACTCACCGCCAATACCAGGAAAAAGCTCCTCCAGAATGCGGTAGCCTCGGGCAAACAACACATGGGGTTGGGCTGACTGGGGAACCCCCTGACGGAGTTCCGGTTGTTCAGGCAAGCGATCGCGCTCAATAATTACAACTTCAGCAAAGTGATCTGCCAGCACCCGTGCAGTCAGCAACCCGGCAATGCTGCCGCCAATCACAACTGCTTGGTCTTCGTTATTGGATGGGTTAGTCCTTGCTTCAACCCTCTGGGTTTTTTGCAACGTATCCATTTGCCTCCAAACAGGGTAGGATGGCTAGCGCAACAGCTTCATGCCGGCGATGCCATCTTTCAGCGTAACCTTACAGCCTCCTGACGGGTGGACAATTCAGCGTCCAACCTCCGGTCTATCTTTGCAGGGCCCGATCCGGGTGCCAGGGGATAAGTCAATTTCGCACCGGGCCTTGATGTTAGGCGCGATCGCCCAAGGGGAAACCCAAATCCAGGGACTGCTTTTAGGCGAGGACCCCCGCAGCACTGCTGAGTGCTTTCGAGCACTGGGGGCTGAGATATCGGAACTGAACCCGGAGCAGGTGATCATTCAAGGGATTGGCCTCGGCCAGTTGAGCGAACCAGTCGATGTTTTGCCTGCCGGTAACTCTGGAACAACCCTACGATTGATGCTCGGCATCCTCGCTTCCCATCCGGGGCGCTTTTTTAGCGTCACTGGGGACAGCTCCTTGCGATCGCGCCGATGGCGGGTGGTAAAGTCGCTGCAGCAGATGGGGGCTCAAATCTGGGGGCGGCAGGGCAGTTCCCTAGCGCCTCTGGCTATTCAGGGTCAAAGCCTGCACCCGATTCACTACCACTCCCCGATTGCTTCAGCCCAGGTCAAGTCCTGCATTCTCTTAGCTGGGTTGATGACCGCAGGACAAACGACCGTGACGGAGCCGCTGCGATCGCGTGATCACACCGAACGGATGCTGCAGGCGTTTGGGGCCAAAGTTGCGTAGGCTCGCACAGCGCTACTGTAACGGGACCGGCCCAACTGCGGGGTCAAAGGGTGATTGTTCCGGGTGATATTAGTTCTGCTGCCTTCTGGCTCGTTGCTGGGGCGATTGTGCCCGGCTCAGATCTCCTGATTCAAAATATCGGGGTCAACCCCACTCGCACGGGGGTTCTAGACGTGTTGCAGCAGATGGGTGCCAATATTACGCAAACGAACCTGCGAGAGGTTGCTGGGGGAACTCCGTGGCAGACCTGCGGGTCCGTTATAGCTCGCTGCAGGCTTGTGAGATTGGGGCTGATTTAGTTCCCCGACTGATTGACGAAATCCCTATTCTGGCTGTAGCCGCAGTATTTGCCCGGGGAACCACGGTAGTCCGCGATGCGGCAGAGCTGCGGGTAAAAGAAAGCGATCGCATTGGGGCAATTGCGACTCAATTAAATCGCCTGGGGGCAAAGGTGACGGAGTTGCCCGATGGCTTAGAAATTACAGGTGGGACATCTCTAACGGGGACTGAGGTGGATAGCTACGGCGATCACCGCATTGCCATGAGTTTGGCGATCGCAGCCCTGAGTGCCACTGGCTGCACTCAAATTCGCCGAGCAGACGCTGCAGCCATTTCTTATCCAGGCTTTGCCACACGCTGCAGCAGGTTTGCGGCACAGGCTAGAAGAAGAAAACTTAACAAAACCGTCGAAGCCATGATCTTGGTCCATGGTGTGAGGTTAATGCATGGACCACAATCATTATTGTCCGGACGTGTTATACAGAGTCAATAAAAAACTACTGACACATATAGAAAGTGCATACAAGTAATAGTCATCCCTGTGTCAGTATCGGAATGCCCGTTTATAACGGTGAACGCTTTCTCGAAGAAGCTTTGGACTCGATTTTGGCCCAAACCTTTAGGGATTTTGGAGCTAATTATCTCAGATAATGCGTCTACTGATAGAACTCAGGAGATTTGTAGAGCGTACGTTGCAAAAGACCAACGTATCCGTTACTACTGTAATGCTCAGAACCTCGGTGCTGCTTGGAATTTCAACCGTGTTTTTGAGCTATCTCGAGGTGAGTACTTCAAGTGGGCTGCCTACGATGACACTTGCGCTCCAACATTTATAGAACAATGTATTGAGGTGCTTGACCAGCAGCAATCTGTAATTTTATGTCATTCAAAGACAAGAATTATTGACGAACGCGGGGGAGTCTTGGAAAACGACAGATCCAAGTTAAATACTAATTCACCAAAGCCGTACGAGCGTTTTCGGGACCTTATATTGAAGCGCCACGGATGTTTTCAATTATTTGGAGTGATGCGTATGGGCAAGGCAGAACTGTCTTCGGTCAGTTTTATGATGACATTAGGAGATCATCCACAAACTTCAACAAGGAGTTTCCAAACCAACAAAAGGGTTGGCTTTCATGTTCAACAAAACCTGGATATATCTGCTTTCCAAACTTCAGGTTTGACAGGTAACACGCACTTTTGGTCTGAGCGATTACGATGCAGTAGAAGTAGGTCGGTGGTTAAAAAGAAAACGGAGAAAGTCAAGATTTGAAGGTAGCTACCATTCAAGGCCGCTACCCGAAATTCTTCTTGAAAGGATGGCTTAAAAACTTTTCTGAATCAGATTGAAAGTATTTAGGAACTGTTTGTAAATGCTAGTTAAGCAATCGTTTTCGCTGACTCTAGTAAGACGACGTAGCATCAAGCGAATCATCACATTCCCAATACTTATGTTCAGGTAACTCTTCGTAGAGACACATCCACAAACTTCAACAAGGCTATTTCCAAACCAACAAAAGCGGTTGGCTTTAGAATGCAGCCGTAAGCTGACTTTTAGCAAAACCTGGATATTGGTCAGCTAGAACTTTCTCAATACTGAGATGGGCTTCAGGTTTGCTATTGAATACTTCAAAGCTGTAACACGCACCCCATTAGACATGGCTTGCGCCCTTGATTACCATGCTATGAGTCATTTCAACCGACTGACTATCGATGATTGCCAAACTAGGTTGAGCCTCACGTCCAGTTAAAACGAAAAGCGGAGAAAGTTAGGTTTGGAAGATTTGAAGGAGGAAACTAGCTACCATTCAAGTTGCTGAGAATGGTGCTACTACAGTTCGAAATAGCTAGGGGACTTGAATTGTTTCCCACTCGGATCAGTAAGATGGCTTAGAGTCATTTGAGCTTGTTCTGAACTCAGATTGAAACTTATCTCGCCCCCTGTAGTATAAAAAACAGCTCAAATCAACAATTTAGTTCAGAACATAGGCAGTTAACTAATCAGTCCACAGCGCAGGGCGCTGACTGCGGCCTGGGTGCGATCGCCAGCGCAGAGCTTTTCTAAAAGATTACGCACGTGAGTTTTGACTGTGCCTACAGTGATATAAAGCTCTTTAGCGATGCCGGCATTGCTAAAGCCACCGACAATCAGCTCCAGAACCTCTAGCTCTCGCTCAGTCAGAGGAGAGGACTGAATCATCTGACTATACTCGGGTCCAACCGCATTGATGGGAACTGTCTGCGCTTCCAAAGCTTTTAAGCTTACTTTAGCCTGCCTGTGTCGTGCTTGCTGCAGGATGATTTGGGCGATCGCGGGATCGATCCAAGAGTTGCCCGCGGCAGTAACTTGCAGTGCTTTGAGCAAGTGGTCCACCTTGACATCTTTCATACAGTAGGAGTCTGCCCCGGCAGCAAAGGCAGCCAGCACAAGCTCTTCGTTGTGCTGCAACGTCAGGATGAGTACCTTAGTTTTTGGAACTACTTCTGGCGCTTGGTTTGTTTTAAGCTGCTGGGTCAACTTAATCCCATCGATATCGGGTAGGCCAACATCCACAATCGCAACATCTGGTTGAGTTGCCTCAAGCAACCTCAGGCCGCTAACTGCATTAGCCGCCTCACCCACCACTTCAAGTTCATCGTACTGTTGTAGAGCTGTCCGTAACCCCACCCGTGTCAAGTCATGATCTTCAACTAAGGCGATGCGAATCTTTTTCATTTTTACCTCTTCGGTTCAGGCAGCTCTAAGCAGGTAAAGTACAGCTCCCTCCCTCTCGTCTGGTGTCAGTTAACTGTCAGGAAACCCTAGGAGGCTCTGGTGAGAAAGCTAGACAGCTTTAAGGAAAGGCATGAGCACTGTTCTGGCTTACTACTGAACCTCCCAGGACAGTTGCTTTGTACTCTAATGAGTTGCTTATTGTTAAATAGACTACTTTACTGCGCTGTCTGTTAGCTTCCATCGGAAGAAGAGGCTTTGTGTTAAATCAGCTGGTGATGCTTGACACGAAGGTCTAGTGTTGAACGTCGAGTTCCTGTCTGGAAACTGGAAAAGTTTTCTATGCTTGACAGAGGATAAGTTGGAGCAGGAGCCAGTGAACCACTTCGACAGCGCGAACTTAGATCGGTTTGCTCAGCGAATTGAGGAGCAGCATCGGCGCTTGGATCAGTTGTACTCAAAAACCTACCACCTCCATCAGCAGGGCTGTGGATTTCGCCAGGACCCTTTAGCTTCGCCTCTTAACCCTTCAAGGGATGGTTTAGCGGAAGTATCGCTAGAAACCTTCAAGGAACTGGGTGTGGCTTCAGAAGAACTGCAGGTGATTCTAGAGGAACTATATCAACAGAATGAGAAACTCATTGCTACTCGTCAAGCAGTTGAAACAGAACGCCAGCGCTACCATCACTTGTTTGAGTTTGCACCAGATGGTTACTTGGTCACTGATACTACCGGAAAAGTTCAGGAAGCCAACCGAGCCGCCGTTACATTGCTCAATGTTTCAAAAGATTTTCTAATTGGTAAACCACTGGCTATCTTTATACCTGTGGTAGAGCGCCAGCACTTTCGGTCTATTCTGGCCTGGCTACATGACCAGGTGGGGTATCCTGGTGTAGAGCTATTGCGGCAAGAGCAGGTAGTGCAGCTACAGCCGCGCCATGGTGAGCCTTTCCCTGCAGTTTTATCAGTGGTTCTCGTTTGCGAAGCCCGCTTGGATGATCACACCTGCGACTCGGTGCGGTTACCGTGCTCGTCCCTGGAGATCCATGGCTCCCAAGCACCTTCTACCCTGGAGGCAGTCCTGGGGTGCCCTACCGGAATTAATTCAGTAACCTCATTCACTGAGATATCCCAGTCCTGGAGCCTACGCTGGCTGTTGCGTCGTACTACCGCAGCGAACCACCTGGCCCAGCCCAAACCCGGAACAGAATTGTCAGCAAGAGGCTCCAGCCCTGTCGATATTTTTCTAGATGAGCGCCAACTTCAGGCGTACCATGCAGGGGAGGTAATTCCCCTCAATCCCCAGTCTGTTTGGTTTATCTCTCAAGGGTTGGTAAAGCTAAGTACATTTTCCCAAGAGGGTGAGGAGGTGCTCGTAGGGTTGGCAGGCCCCTCAACATCCTTTGGCCCTGGGCTGACATCGCTGCAGACCTATCAGGCAGTAGCCCTTTCAGCGGTTCAGTTGGTCAGTATCTCCCTGGCTGAGATTGCCAACTCCCCCAGCCTAGCCCAGAAGCTTTTACCCCAGATTAACCAGCGGCTCCAGCAAACAGAATCTCTGTTGGCGATCGCGGGAGTACGAAAAGTATCGAATCGGCTGTACCAGCTGTTGCTGTTGTTGAAACAGGAAATCGGCCAGCCCGCAGCCCAAGGAACCCGGCTCAGCGTTCGTCTAACGCATCAGGATTTTGCTAATGCTTGCAGTACCACCCGCGCCACAATTACCCGGCAGCTTCTCAATCTCCAACAACAAGGGAAGATTAGTTGGTGCCCGAAGCGCCACTTGATCCTAAATAGTGATTTTTAAAGGTTGTTAGCGCTCGATCAAGAGCTTGGGTGATTTCTCCCTCTGAGCCGCTTGGTGTCGCGCCGCGATCGCTTCAATTGCCTGGAGTAGCCGAGTTTGATTCCAGCCCTGGTACAGATGAGCAGCAATGGCACAGCCGCCTGCACCCACGCCTTCTTTGACGAATCCTTGCTCATAGGCTCGCAGTTGGGCATAGCAGGACATTGCAAAACTCAACTGTGTTGCCACCAGTGGTACACCTCCCACCGCCTCAGCCAGACCAACGGTGTCTCCTGTCGGGTCCTCAGCTACCCAGCGGGTGGTGCCGACAATAATCTCTGCCGGTTGCCAGGGGAGGGCGTACTCCCGCACCAGTGCCTGCATTAAGGCAAAAACTGCTAACATTTGAGTCCCTCCAGCCAGTAGCACTCCACAGGTGCGACTGGCGGCGATCGCCATTCCTGCTACTACAATTTGCATCGGATCGCCTACAGCGGCAATCAGGCGCAGCGGCTCAACCCCGGGGGAACCATAAGGCAGTGAGTAGCCTGCCTGTTGCAAACCCCTTTGGACTAATTGCCACTTTTGAGCGTGATTACAGCTAGGGTGGCTACTATTCACTTTGCCAGCCGCAGGAAACCCCAAACCGGTTAACACCGCCAGTGCAGTTGCAGTGCCTCCGACAACACATTCTCCTAAAATTAAGTAGCGATGAGCTTGAGCGGCCAACCGGGTTCCCCATCTCAACCCTTGGTCCAACAAGTGCTGGACGACAGCAAGTTCCAAAGCTGCCCCTTGGCTGAGACAGGCAGCAGGAGTGCCCTCCAGATCAATCGAGGATACTGCCGGGGGGGTTGGCAGTCCGGCGTTGAATAAGTAAACGGGCAAGCCTTGTCCTTCGACAACTGCACGAGAAATCAATACCGGGGAAGCCCCAACCTGGAGCGGTGGCAAGGGATACTGCGGATAGGCTTGGGGACCATTGAGCAGAAATTCTCCATCCGCGATCGCGGTGTATCGCCGGTCCATAGGGGTAGCTCCGGCCGTGGAAATACCGGGTACTAGCCCTGTCTCCGTAAAACCTAGCACGCAGGCGTATAACGGCAGGTAGCCCCGGTAGCGCGCTAGCCACTGCCCTGCCTGGGATACCTGTGTGTAGATCTGAATCATTCAGCGACCTATATTTCTTCATGATCTAAGAGAATCTGCAGCCAAACTGGAGGAGGTGGAACCGGATTGCCCAGGCGTTCAAATAGTAGCCAAGCCGCTAGGTGAACGACCAGTAGGTAGAGAATCGCATTGATTACGATTGCTGCCACGGCAATACCTTGAACCACTAATAGGCTGGGTTGAGCCAGTAGATTTAGTTTGACAAACAGCCACTCTGCTAGATTTGTGACCTGGGCAATCAGATAAAACCAGAGATTCTCGCCCACAAGCAGTGAAGCCAGCACAATTTTGAAGCTAATGCCAATCGAGGTAACCAGGGTCCCCCAGCCAATGGAAACCAGCCAATTGGCTCGGCGCTTCCACAAGCTCCCTAATAAAATGCCTAAGAAACCGTAGGGAGCGAAAAACTGCAAGCTCAAGGGCGGTCCCATGAGAACAGACAGGAGCAACCCGGTTACTAGAGCAGTCATCCAGGCTGCCCGTTTCCCCCAGCGCATGTATGCTAGGGCGATCGGCATAGGAAAGAGAATTCGCCACAGCAGCCCCAAGGGAAAGTAGTAATTAATTAGCCACAGCAGACCAGAAGTACTTGCTAAAAAGGCCGTCTCCACCATACCCCGTGGTGACCGGGTTGCTGTTCCCGCTCCATGCCCTTTGGCCAACCCCATCGACTCTGGTCTACTTGAGGAAGGGGTTGTTCCGAAATCGAAGAGTTTGGCTTCGTTTATGCCGCCGTAAAGTGCTGGCGGAGGGTAAAGTCAGCCTTGAAGTCAGAAAAAGATTTAGCCTTGATAACCGGGTGTTGTTCTTTACGAATTTCTTTCTGTAGTTGGTTAGCAATGGTCACCGTCTCTGCCAGACTTTGAGTTTTCTAACGATGGCACCGGTTTTAGCAACAGCACTAAAGCATCTAAATTTTTGCCAAAAAGACTGAGTTTTGATTTTCGGTGATTTCATGAAGCGCGTACCAGCCAGTAACGGTAAATGGCGTGGTTGTTTTAGAAAAAATCAAAGGTAGTGAGCAGAACTGCGGTTTTGTGCCGGTGTTAGAAACCTTTACGATAAATTTCTTGACTGCGACAACGGTGCATTAATTCTTTCACACAAGCTGGATACAGGCCAGTACAGGCGGCAAGGCGGCAAACCTGAGTTGTTGGAATGATAAGTTATCGGCGACTTCGCCAGTATTAACGTTCAATAATACTTTCAAGATTTCTAACATAATCCCTGTGGATTCCCTTGAGCAGGCATCAGGCTCATCAGCGAATTTATTGAATTCCAAATTCTGGAGGTATTAACAATGTGTTCACGGCTTTATGTGGGTAACTAAAGAACAGAAGCGTCGAAAATTGGTACTTCCTGCCAGGCTGGGAGGTCTTAGCTATGAAAAACTTGTAACTGACGGCAAAACCAGCAAAAGTGTGGCTGGCTTTATGCGGTGAAGACCGATGAACGGGCAGACCGGTTATTGAAAAAGTTCAGCGACCGGGCTTTCAAAGGCGTCACCGCAGATTGAAAAAACGTTACGCCTGAACAAAAGCTAAAGAGAATACTCCACCTAATGACCCAGATAACAATAACCGCAGAACGCGGTAGCGGCAAGGTCGTCGACGGCTGTTTAAATATGACTCCTGTATTAATCAGCCGGGCAATAAAGCTGACCCCGCTGGACAAAGTTGAAAAAATTAAAGCAGTAATGGGAGCTCGGACCGGCGATATCCTTACGGTATTGGCCTATCAGGAAAATTCTGCTAGCTATTGCAAGATGCGACCTCCTCAGGCGCGGTATATGGCGCTATAGCCCAAGGTTCGCCTCCGGTGGTGATAACCGGTTTTCTCTGAAAATAAGTTTTCTTGCTCGAAACGCCCCGGAGCCATTGATCCATTTTGCACTTTTCCAAGCATGGGGATGGGGGACGACAACCGCATTGGGCCTCCATGCTCTGCCGGTAAAGGTTCACCAAACAGCGTATGGGCAAAAAAGTTCTCTTCACGCAAAGTCTCCAGCGCAAGATTTGTTGTATTTGTCAGCGATGCTCAAAATATGAACTGCTTCTGAGTTTAGCTCAACATTTTGGTGATCTGTCACTTTCACACCTGTCCATTTCACCAGTTTGGTTAACAGGTATTTTGGTGAAAATCTGCGTGATGATTTTGGGGCATTGCCATGAAGTCTGCCCAGCTAAAACAGCGTGCCTTTGCTAATCCCAAACCTTGGTTGCACTCTTCGGTGTGACCTGCCGCGGCGTTCTCCATAAGTGGTACTGGAAAGCCCTCTGGCTTCAATGCTGTAGAAATGATGCGGAATCGATTGTCAGCATCGACGTGAAAAAACTTTAACATAGTGATTATCTGGATTATACTCTGTACAATATCTGTTGGATAAACGAAACCTTCATCGCCTGCGCGAAACAAACACATGACGCGAAGGGCAGCACTGGCTGCAACACACTTTGGCACCGGAGTTTGCTTACCGGCAGCTCCCGCTTTGATTTTTTGATGTTTTCTTCTTTGGAACAGCCATGGCGTTGAAGATGAATTTTTGACAGCTTCGCTATCTTAACATCTGCTGCCGGGTGAGAGTTCGCTCAAAAATCATTGTTGATGGGCTTGCGGTGCAACAAAGCCCAATTTCTTGGCGAACGCTCATTAAAAATCTTTTAGCTGATTTTGCCCCATCTATTGACATAACCACGATGTCTCGGAAGTCTTCCTGACCAATTCATCACAGCTAACGAAAGCAAAACGCGGCAGATAATCTGCGTCGATTAAAAATTTCTTTCTGAACGGCTTCTGCATCACTTGTCGTTTCTGTTGCCAGTCCGGTGAACTTGATGGCAAGGATCTCTTCCTGAATGCCTCTACCAGAGCCGCAGCATTGAATTACCAAATTATAAAAATATTTTCGATGTTAAACAAATTTCTGCGCTTGGTAGTAATGTTCTGTTGTAGACCAAACTTGCTCCACTGTAATTGCACCCAATGGGGCGAAAAATTAGAAAAACAGCCGCGGGTCATCGACTTTATGAAATAGATAGTCATCCTAGACAGCTCTGCTGCACTTCAAACTTTATCTGACCACAAACCTTGTAATAGATAAAAGGACAGAGGTAACTTACCCCGACAATCAATCGGCCTTCAGACTACTTTGTCGAGCAATCAAAATACCAATATTTGAATCTAGCAAGATAATTGTCAACCTAGTTTATCAAGAGCCATTGCCGCTGAGTGCTTCTTTTAGGTGTAGTTATCTTCCTCTTGATCCGGCATTGAGCCAATTGTATTAGTCTAATATCCCCAGATTCATATTCTCTTTAAGTTTTTTTGTAGCAAGACAACTGAAGGCTTCCTTCTAAACAAAAAGGTTAATGAAATACTTAGCAATAAAGTTAGTAGAGATAAAATCCAAATTTGTTCAGGTTTAGGGGTCATATTTTTCTGGGATTGTTCTCTGATAAATTAAGCTACCTCTTCCACCTATAGATAGATATAACCCTCAAATCCTTGCTCTAAAGTAAACCATTAGGAGTATGGAGTAAAATTTAACCTTATCTGGGTAAGGTAAAGTAATCTTTGTGGTTAAGGAGTAATTAGGTTATGTCATATACAGATCGTCCAGGGTACAACCAGCCAGGCGGTATGGGGAACCGGGGTCTAGTGCTGCAGACGTTATTCAGGCCGTTGATTATCATGACCGGGTGCGGTGGGGACCGATTTTTGGTGGCCTTGTTACTGCTATTAGTTTGCAGCTCGTTTAAGTGCTGGGTGCTGCTATGGGTTGTCCCTCTCAGGCTCAGCCACGCCAAGGGCTGATGCCGGAGACGTTGGTATTGGAGTTGGCATCTAGACGATTCTCAGTGTCCTGATCTCCTTATTTTTGGGTGGTTATGCGACAGCCCGGGCCTGTGGACCGATGAGCCGTTCTAGTGCATTGATTAATGGAGAATTCTCTGGAGTACGACGCTGGCTGTGAGTACTTGGTTGCTGGCAAGTGGTGTATCAGGGGACGTTTGGTTTACTGCTATCGGCTTTGAGAATGGCGATGCAAGTAGCACCACCTGGCGGTGTGGGTTTACAACCAACGCGCCAGATCCTATTATTACTCAGGCCAATTACCAATACTGCTGGTAATGCAGCGCGGGCAAATTAATTGAGGTTTACTTGGTTGTCTGTTAGAGTTTACTTGCAGCTATCGCTGGAGCGACTGCTGGAACCCGCAAAGTCCGTAACGGTTCCGCTAGAGCTAGACAGGATAAATTATGTTAGTGCACCTTCTTCTGAGAGCTGGGAGAAGGTGTTTTTTATGGATGAGGAGCAGCTAAGCACCAGCACGTAGCCTGTGGGTGATAGGCGACGATCGCGGTGATCGATTGTTCTGGGTGTAGTTGTTCACTATCATCCATGACCAGGTGAATACGATCTGCCTGGAGCAGTTCTGGCTTGTACCGATCGGTCAGGTTCGGGCAGGCCGGGTAACCAAAGCCGTAGCGGCTCCCTTGGTACCGTTGGGCGAGAATGTCCCGAATATTACCGGGTTCCTCACTGGCAAAACCCAACTCCAGGCGAATGCGAGCATGTACCCACTCAGCCAGGGCTTCTGCCATCTGCACCGCCAATCCGTGGAAGTAGAGGTAATCCGTATACTGGTCGGCCTCAAATGGCTTTTTGTGTATGCCGTAAGCGACCTCTCCCATCGTTACTGCCTGCATGGGAACACATCTACCTGGCCGGATTTTTGGGGGGCAAAAAAGTCGGCAATGCATAGGCGACGCAAGGAGCGCTGGCGGGGAACACGAAGTAGTGACTGGCTGGGAGACCAACAGCAGTGTCGGGTTACGGTGTTATACCTCTGGATCATTGTTGTGTAGGCTATGTCCCTCATCCTGTCAGGGAAAGTAGCCTTAGATAGCTTGTGGATGACGCCGATTCTAATTAATAATCCGCTGTTTCCATTGCTCCAAGATTTGGTAGTCCTTCTGTGACAGGAACGTGCTATATTCTTCCCGTGACTGCTCACGAGGCTTGCGAAACTGCCACTGCCCGGCAATTAGCGCCTGTAAATCTAAGTAGCCAAAGACCTCCTCTAAGGGGATATCGGCAGGTTGAAGTACCTTTGTCCCCCAGAAGGGCGGGGTGGGACGCTCAATGTCAACCGCGATCGCCTCTGAACGGTGGGTATCTACTTCTTGCTTCAATGGTGTAATGTCCGGGGCTGCCAATGCCTCCAAAGTTTGAACAGGTTCGCGGTAACCGTTATCTGCCGACGAAGCAGATTCAGCCAGTCCATCTAGAAATCCCAGGGCATTGTCCCATTGGCCCTGTGCCTTGGCAGGCATCAGTTTTTCCATAAAGTGCAGATCAGAAAAGGCATCTTTGCCATAAACTACCTGACCCTGGTAGGCTTTCTGACAATCCTCGTGGACAAACTTCGAAGTTAGGGCGGCACCGCCCAAGATAACTGGCGCGGTGATGCCACGAGCGTTAAACACCTGCAGGTTTTCTTTCATAAAGGCGGTAGATTTCACCAGCAGGCCACTCATTGCAATACAGTCTGCTTGGTGTTGTTCATAGGCTTCAATAATTTTGTCTACAGGCTGCTTAATGCCAAGATTAATCACCTTGTAGCCATTGTTAGAAAGGATGATATCTACCAGGTTTTTGCCAATATCGTGAACATCTCCTTTCACTGTGGCAATCACCACCGTCCCCTTGGCGCGGTTACTAGATTGCTTTTCCATTAGCGGCTCTAGGTAGGCCACCGCCGCTTTCATCGTCTCCGCTGACTGTAGGACAAAAGGAAGCTGCATCTGTCCCGAGCCAAACAGTTCACCGACCACCTTCATGCCGTCTAATAGAAAGGTATTAATGATCTCCAGAGGCGGGTACTGCTGTAAGGCTTTATCCAGTTGTTCTTCCAGACCGATCCGTTCTCCGTCAATGATGTGACGCTTCAGGCGTTCTTCCAGGGGGAGGTTTTCATCCCCAGTGCGATCGCGTTTCGTCGTCGCCCCTTCAAACAGCTGCGTCAGTTCCGTCAAGGGGTCGTAGACGCACACGTCCCCTTCAAAAGAGCGTTCGTCAAAGATTAGTTGCTGGCAAACTTCCTGGTGCCGCTGCTCAATCCGCGCCAGGGGCAGGATTTTGCTGGCACTGACGATTGCTGCATCCATCCCTGCTTCTATTGCCAGGTGGAGAAACACAGAATTGAGGACTATTCGCGCCGCCGGGTTTAAGCCAAAGGATGTATTGGAAACACCCAAAATAACGTGGCAACCGGGCAGTTCTGTCCGAATTCGGCGAATCGCTTCAATTGTCGCTCGACCATTAGCCCGGTCTTCCTCAATGCCGGTAGAAATCGGTAGGGCCAAAGGGTCAAAAAAGAGTTCTTGGGGTGAAATGCCATACTCGATAGCTTGACGGTAAGCCCGCTGGGCGATCGCAAACTTCTTCTCTGCGGTCCGTGCCATTCCCGCCTCATCAATAGTGCCAACAACCACCCCAGCACCGTAGGCACGGGCCAGTTCGAGCACCTTTAAGAATCGCGGTTCCCCATCTTCATAGTTGGTGGAGTTCAGCAGGCACTTCCCTCCAGCCACTTTCAGCCCCGCCTCCATCTTTTCCCACTCTGTGGAGTCGAGCATCAGCGGCAGCGTTACGTTGGTCACCAGACGCGACACCAGCTCGTGCATATCTCGCACGCCATCTCGCCCTACGTAGTCTACGTTGACATCCAGGATGTGGGCTCCCTCGCGCACCTGAGACTTCGCTAGAGAGACCAAACCATCCCAGTCTTCAGCGTTCAGCAGGTCGCGGCACTTCTTAGAACCGCTGGCATTCAACCGCTCGCCGACAATCAAAAAGGAGTTGTCTTGGTCGTAGGGTTGAGCACTGTAGATAGAAGCTGCAGCCGGGATAGCCTCCGGTTGCCGCGCCTTGGGCTTCAATGTCGGAGCAATCTCTGCTAACTGCTGAATGTGCTCAGGCCGGGTACCGCAGCAGCCGCCAACTACCTGCACCCCTAACTCTTCGACAAAATGCAGCAGCGCCATCCGCAGTTCTATCGGTGTCAGCTTGTAGTGGGCATGCCCCCCAACATTCTCAGGAATTCCAGCGTTGGGAATACAGGAAATCACAAACGGCGAGTGGGCTGACAAGTAGCGAATATGCTCTGCCATGCGATCTGGCCCTGTAGCGCAGTTGAGGCCCAAAATATCGATGGGAAAAGGCTCCAAAATTGTCAACACGGCGTTGATCTCAGTCCCAACCAGCATCGTACCCTGGAGTTCGATGGTGACAGAAACCATCAGAGGTCGACGTTCCCCTTTGCGTTCAAACACTTCCTCAAGGGCCCTCAAGGCTGCTTTGATTTGCAGCACATCTTGGCAGGTTTCCACGGTAAATAAATCTACACCGCCATCGTAAAGCCCTTCTACCTGCTCGGCATAGGCAGCTTTCATGGTGTCGTAGTCAATGTGGCCGAGTGTCGGTAGTTTGGTTCCCGGACCGATAGATCCAGCCACAAATCGGGGGTTTTCGAGGGTGGAGAACTCCGCCGCTACCCGTTTCGCTAGCTCCGCTGCCTGTTTGTTCAGGGGGTAAGCCTGCTCTGCTAGATCGTACTCTGCTAGAACGATTGAAGTCGCTCCAAAGGTATCAGTCTCAATGACATCCGCGCCAGCGGTGAGAAAGTCACGGTGAACCTTAGCCACTGCCTCCGGTTTAGTGTGAACTAAATACTCGTTACAGCCTTCGTACTCCGCCCCACCAAAATCCTCTGCCGTTAAGTTTTGCGTCTGTAAAGAAGTACCCATTGCCCCATCAAAGACAATCACGGGGCGTTCAGGACTATGGAGGCGAGCGAGGAAGGAGTTAGTCATGGGAAGCCCAGGGATAGTGCTTACAACAGCTTTAAGGCAGTGGCTCTGCTGGTCGTGGGAGTTTGATTTTCAATGTAATCCATAATTACTGCTAACTCACTGCGATCGCTCCTTAAATCTTGGGCTTAGCCTTTAAAGCTTGAAGTCGAGAGTTTCTGTGAGCAAATTCTTAAAGAGAAGTGACTGGCAGGTTGCTAATCTCTCGCTGTAGAGAGGCTAAAGCGCGGTTATAGCCAATGATTGCTGTAACTAAGTTACTCTCTGCCCGGGTCAGGTCCGTTTCTGCCGCAATTACATCTGTTTGCGTTCCTACCCCTGCTTGAAACCGTAACCGAGCCAAGCGCAAGCTTTCCCTAGCTTGTTCTGCAGCCGCTCTGGCTGTGCCTGTATTCTCCTGCCTTGCCTGTAGTGTAAAAAAGGCTTGCTCGACCAGAAAGCGAATTTGGTTGCGAACATCAGCTAGCTGCGTCTCGGCGATCGCAATATCGGCTTCCGCCTGATCTGCCCTAGCCCTTGACGCTCCTCCATCAAATAGAGTCCAATTGACTCTAGCTCCAATGGAATATCCATCTTCTACCCCTCCCCCGCCTTCGTTGAGGATATCCTGTACGTCGTAGTTCACAAAAGCGTCCACCTGAGGTCTTATATTAGCCAGGGCAATCCGCCGCTGCTGCCTGCTGATATTGCGCTGGGCTAACTGTTGGGCTAGCTCTGCCCGGTTTTGAAACGCGAGAACAATGCTTTCTTCTAGTGAGCGGTTATACGGGGCTGTGATTGCTACTGGATCGGCAGCTGAAACATTTGCCGTTGGGGGAAGACTCAATTGTTGGGCTAATTGGCGGCGGGCAATGCGCTGTTGAGCTACCGCTTCCGTCAGGCCCTGTTGTTCGTTAGCCACCTGTACCTGTGCCCGCAGAACGTCAAAGCGGGTACCCAAGCCAGCCCGCTCTAGGGCTTGAGCGTCCCGGAGGCTAGCCTGGGCATTCTCAACCGCAGCGCGGGCAATCCTGACTTGTTCATCAGCTTCTTGAATACTGTAGTAGTCATTAGAAATATTCAAGCGAAGCTGTTCTGCCAGCCGCTCGACCTCCAGCTCGTTAAAACGAACCTGCTCCTCTGCAGTCTCAATCGTTGCAGACCGTCTTCCAGAGGTAAGATGTCGTAGTTCAGACTCACAGTTCCATTCAACACATTAAATGCAGGAGATTCTTGACTGATGGAGTCTCCGTTGAGGTTCTGCTAGCTGTCGCGACCTAGCAGATTGTTGTTGGGCCGAACTGGAGAGCTGGCTCGCTGTAGTACCTGTAGTGCCAGTAATCGTTCCGGGTGTGATGACACTGGCTCGTAGTCCCGGTATTCGGCGTACTAGTGGCTGTCCCACCAGTGCCTGTCCCACCCACCAACGCCACCTCCTGTGCCGGTCCCCCCAACGCCACCTCCAGTGCCGGGAGTAATAACGCCACCAGTGCCTGTCCCCCAGTGCCAAGGCCACCAGTGCCAAGGCCGCCAGTACCAAGGCCGCCAGTACCAACGCCACCTCCTGTGCCGGGAGTGCCAACGCCACCTCCTGTGCCGGGAGTAATAACGCCACCTCCCCCAGTGCCAAGGCCACCAGTGCCAAGGCCACCAGTGCCTGTCCCGGGAGTAATAAGGCCACCAGGAAATGTCCCGTCAAAGTCAGTTCCACCCCCAAAAGAACCACCTCCACCACCTTCAAATTGGCGTGTACGAGTGAGGTTGGCGTCAACACCCAAAGTCGGAAATAGAGCAGCTCTTGCCTCTCGCAGGGCACTTTGAGTTCGCTGCAGCTCTAAAATGGCAACCTGGAATTGTCGGTTATTGCGCCGCGCTAGTTCCAGTGCTTGCTGGAAGTGTCAACGGTTGAGTCGTTTGAGTCTGTACCTGACCAGGACCAGTTGGACTTTGGAGCAAATTAGACTCGGATCAAGGCGATTCAATTCAGCTGGAGTAGGAGGAGTCGTTTCTGGAGCAGGGTTGGCGGGACTCGGAGGCGGAGGGGAACCTCCTGAGCGGGAGAATTGGAGCTGAGGGAGTAGTAGAGCTTGGAGCTGGGGGAAGTCCTTCCTGAGCAGGAGCTGTTGAAGGCGGGGACAGCAGGATCTACAGGTAGGAAGGGTGTTTTGAGCTTGCGATAGGTTGACGGTTGGGAGGCCGATTTTTGCTGCTTAGCGCATTTGAAGCCGAGTTTTAAAGGTCTGGCCAGTTTTTCAGGTGGTCTTGCTACTGACCACTATGCTCAATCGGTCAGTTTGGATTAAGAAACCTTGAGGCTGAGCAACTGAATGGTCAACGCTGCTGAAGGCGAGGGCTGTACCTGCTCCCACTACTATCAGATGACGGAAGGTTAGCATAAGGTCAAAGAGTTCAGTTTAATTGCAAAAATTGTTCCGAGACATAAAAAGGACTATTCGTCCTCTTTCCTGCCGTAAGGTCAAAATATCCTAGAGACGAACTTATCTACGTTTCATACTAATTTCTCCTTTCCTTCAATACCATGTTCCTGGTCTCGATGAAAAGAAGTTTGACTGGACATTAACCTCTTAAAGAGCATTAGATGAATGAAGGTTGGCTGGGAGTTGAATATTTCGCGAAGCGTTATAGCTGTCTAGCTTCAGGTTTTATTTTGCCAGTCTCGAGGCTTTCAGCTAAAGCTTTCCGAGCCAGTTTTGCAAAGAGCCTGAGGTTGGTAGTAGCTGGCTACAACTCGGCCTGCACCTCGTAACTGCTGGTAATAGGCTTGGCTGATTGGACCACCCTGCAGTGAGAGTTGGTCGATTCCGATGCTGTTGCGACCCTGTCTTGGCCAGAGCTATGTATGTAATATCCTTTTCTAAGTGGATAGCGACATGAGTAGTTTTTTGCGGAGAGCCAAAAAAGATTAGATCGCCTGGTTTTAAGTTGGTAACTAAAATCTTCAGCCTGCTGGCCCGGATTGAAAATTGGTTGTGTAAAAGCCTCCTGTAGGGAATCGCGGGGCAACCAAATACCTTGAGATGAAAATGCATGCTGCACCAAGCCAGAGCAGTCGGAAGGGTCCCACTGTGCCACCCCAAAGATAGTAGTTGGGTTGAGCCATAGCTAAGTGGGCAAAGGCAATGACTTGCGGCAACCGCGCCTGAATCTCTGCAGTTGAAAGCGCGATCGCCTGGTAGGGTGATGTAGCCATTTGCAATAAGCCCAGGTCTTGCAAGGCTAGCCAACCAGGATAATCATCTTCACAGAGGCAAACCTTAAGCGCAGCTTCAGCTTCTGCTTCAGCTAGAGGAACTACCCGCAAATACCGCCCTGCTGCTGTTTGGGTTGCCAGGCGATCGAGCGCCGGGGAGTCATAGAGGTTAAGGTTTGATTGGCTTTGGTACTGCAGGTCGT
Organism: Thermosynechococcaceae cyanobacterium YX3bin19; assembly: GCA_030447595.1. Lineage (GTDB taxonomy): Bacteria > Cyanobacteriota > Cyanobacteriia > Thermosynechococcales > Thermosynechococcaceae > JAUJON01. The sequence continues at coordinate 5,642 of JAUJON010000050.1, read as the reverse complement.
TGAATTGGCTGGAGGCAAATTGGTCGTGGAGAGGCAAAGAAATTCATAGGGCTTTGAGCTAATCCTTATCATTTTTATCTCATTTAGAGAATAGCTTGAGTTTGAGCCTAGAATTCAAATATGGGCTGTCTGTTCAGTTATTGATTAGATGGCCCCAGTTGATAAAAGTGTTGGCGAGGAAGATTTGACTTTGCCAACAACAAACTGAACGCGAAGTTCCATGATCTTGTTATTAGTCGGGGCTGTTCTTTGTTCCATTGAACTGTTTCTGCCCACTGCCTTTGTAGCCTTCATGATGGGGATTAGTGCCCTACTGGTGGGAATCATTGCTTTAGTGATTCACCAGTTCTACCTGCAGGCTATCCTCTGCTCGGGCTTTCCGTCGGCTTAATTTTTGCTATCTAGGCGGTTTGTGCCCCGGCATCCGGTTCGCATTCTTCGGGGATTCAGTCGAAGCTCGGATGCTAACGGAACTCTTACCTGGGCAAACGGGCCGTGTACTCTATGAGGGTAATTCCTGGCAGGCACGCCGCGGAAGATGAAGACCAGGCGATCGCGGCTAACGAGAAAGTCTACGTAGTTCGTCGGGAGGGGACAACGTTGATTGTCCTACCGGCAAAGATGGTGCATTCTTAGTCCTCTAGCCTGGCTGGACTGGATAGTTCTGATACTCGCAGGAACTCAAAATGGACCAAATACTATTGATAGTGTTTTTAGCTCTAGGGGGTTCGGCTGTTGGCTCCGTCAAGATTATCAATCAAGGCAACGAAGCCCTGGTGGAGCGATTGGGAAGCTACAAACAAGAAATTAACTCCTGGCCTCAACTTTGTCTTGCCATTCATCGACAATATTGCTTACAAAGCCACAATTCGTGAACGCGTGATCGACATTCCCCCGCAGCAGTGCATTACCCGAGACAATGTCTCCATTACAGCGGATGCAGTGGTTTACTGCGCATTGTCGATATGGAGCGAGCCTACTACAAGGTGGAAAACCTGCAACTAGCGATGAATCTGGTGCTGACCCAGATCCGAGCAGAAATGGGCCAATTGGAACTGGATGAAACCTTCACTGCCCGTGACCAGATCAACGAAATTTTGCTCCGGGATCAGATATTGCGACTGGATCCTTGGGTGTCAAGGTCACTCGTGTAGAGCTGCGGGACATTATTCCCTCCAAGGCCGTGCAGGAGTCCATGGAATTGCAGATGTCGGCAGAACGGCGTAAACGGGCGGCCATTCTCACCTCTGAGGGAGAACGCGAAGCGGCAGTCAACTCAGCGAGGCAGTGCCGAGGCTCGCGTGTTGATGCAGAAGCCCGTCAAAAGTCCGCGATTCTCGATGCGGAAGCGCAGCAAAAGGCCATTGTTCTCAAAGCTCAGGCAGACCGTCAAGAGCGAGTCCTTAAAGCCCAGGGCACTGCTGAAGCCCTCCAGATCATTGCGGAACAATTGAAGACAGACCCCAATGCCAGGGAAGCGCTACAGTTCCTCCTGGCTCAGAGCTACCTAGACATGGGTACTACCATTGGCAGCAGTACCAGTAGCAAGGTGATGTTTATGGATCCGCGCTCCATCCCGGCCACTGTGGAGGGTATCCGTTCAATTGTCGGAGAAGCTAACAAACCAGATGCCGATGGATTTAATAAACCAGATCCATACTTAGAGGAAGCATGGAACAAATTACGTTATGGCTACCGAAATCTAGTTTTAAGATCGAAACATAGCTAAGAGCTGGGCTAGACTGTTTGGAAAAATTAGAGCCGTCACACTTAGCGTATTTGTTTGCTCTATGGCCCGAATTAATCTAATAGATACTCGTACAACTAGGGCGACCTAATCAGCAATGGCAAGATTTATCGAGTGCCCCCTTTCAGCGTGACTACTCTGGACGGAGGAAAACTGGGAAGACCTCTGGCAGGACATTCTAATACTGCATAATGACCCTTACTCACTATACGGGAGCGATCGCCCCACAAAGCTCGGGTACGTCTGAAAAGGAGTACATCATCGACGGGCAGCAACGGCTATTACTCTCAGTATTGTTGCCATTGCTGGTTGAAAGAGGCAGCTAAGCACTATTAACAGCTTCGTAAGCAGATAGAGATCCGCGTTCTCTGGTACAGTTTTCTAAATGAAAATAATAATGATTTTTATCAGAGTAATCTAATCAACTAGAAAACCGCTAAACGCACGTTCCTTACAAAATCAAACCAACTTCTCTGCAGTAGTTGACAATTCAAGTCTATTCAGGATGGGAGAAACTGGCTACGTTTCTCACGGATACGGTTGCTCATGAATTCAAATTAATGTTGAAGATGAACTGAATGCTTATACCGTTTTCGAAACTAGCAGGGTATAGGGTATGGAAGAATTATCTCCTGGCTGTCCTAGAATTGTTAGCAAGATGGAGAGATGTTATTACAATAGGTGCTTATGAATTCCACCATGCATTTGACCTGTTGAAGCTTGAGGACATTAATGTGACTCAGAGAACGTCGCCCGTATATTCGTGAGCTTAATCTTTTTAGAGTTAAGCAAGTATATCCGGCTCTGCTCGCTGCCTATCGGAAATTCACTCCTGAGGATTTTACGTTCCTCGGCTACAGCGTCGTAGATCCAGAAATGGAGGCGGTAGCGATTTCGATTACACAAGGAGATATCACTAATCCACGGTTTTTGAGGCTTTACGTCAGTTTATGTGCCAGATGAAAAATTTCAACAGGATTTTTCTAGGGCATGGTTCAGTATATTTTATAAGGGCTACTATGAAAGAACGCTACTGAGGATAGTTTCTCAATCGAGCAGCCAGAATCACCATCTGATTGGTACTGTTCATTGAGCTGACTATCAGTGCCGCGGAGAAAGATACCAGCAGAGCGTTTACGTTCTAGTACGGGATGCTATTGCGTGAGCAACGCGCAGTTCATATCGCATGTGTGATCAGGGTTGATGAACTCTTTGAATTAGCAAATCCAGTGATTGAGAACTATGAATCGATCTGACCTCACAAATAGCTACAAGGTTACACCAATGAGCAGGTGCGGATGTGGGAGTGACTATCAGAGCATGTGAAGATTTGGCATTAAATCCAGTGATTGAGAACTATCGATTTGATCTGACGATGGCTACAACCGAAGATGTGGGAGTGCGAGTACGTGAAGTTTGGCATTATCGTGTTTCCCGCTCCATGTCGAAATGGTGACTCGCGATCTGTTAGATCAAACCCACTCGCATGGTTTGGCATCGCGAAACAAATATCTCGGACCTGGATGTGATTGTGATTCCGGGGGGATTTAGCTACGGAGACTATTTGCGCTGCGGGCGATCGCCCAGTTTTCCGGTCATGCCAGCGATAATTCAGCACGCTGCCCAAGGTAAACTGATCTTTGGAATCTGCAACGGGTTCCAGGTATTGACTGAGGCCGGACTGTTACCAGGGGCCTGATCCGCAACCGTAATCCTGCACTTTATCTGCGATCTGCACTCCCTACGTGTAGAGCGAACCGATCTACCCTGACCCAGAACTATCAAACAGGTCAGGTGATTACGCTGCCGGTCGCCCACGGGGGAAGGCCGCTACTACGCCGATGCTGATACCCTGAAGTCGCTGGAGGATAATCGCCAGATTCTCTTTCGTTACTGCGATCGGGGTAGTGAACTGAGCCCAACCGCTAATCTCAATGGTTCTGTTCATCATATTGCTGGAATCTGTAACCCTCAGGGCAATGTCTTGGGGATCATGCCCCACCCGGAACGTGCTGCTGATCCGGTATTGGGATTTACGGATGGTATGACACTATTTCAGGGGTATTGGCAACAGCCCTAATGACTACTGCCGCCCGGACTTAAGTGTTGGGTCAAAAAACGTAAGATGATTCAGTTAGAGGGCAAACGTAGCTAAAGTCAAAAAAAACATTTCAGTTAGAGATCTGTTGTTTTAATTGTTGCCGTTTCCAATGCTTTGGTCCTGACGCTGGCTCTACTGCAAGTCATTCACTTCATTCCCTTTCTGGCAGCATTCTTGCAGTTAATCGGATTTGGTTACACTCTGGTTCCTCTATTACTATCTCCTGAATGCCGAGAATCGCCATAAGCTCTTACAGCAAGGAGAGCAAGTACTCAAGGAAACAGGAATCGGCTAGGAGAAGTCAATAGTAGTAGACCTCAGAAGGGTTTCTGGGCCTGGATGTTTGCAGGCTGCCTCCTGCATATAAGGCAGTTTGAGTTACTTGAAACCTGTCTGAGTTAGCAGGGCTACTAAGTCTTCCTGCAAAAGCTTCCAGGCAGTTTCAGTTTCAAACAGAACATAAAAGAGGAAAAGCCCCGGCCCAAAGAGCGGGTTGGTCGGAGAGTGGAAATCTATCAGAGCAACCGCCCCTGGTTTGAGAACGCGATAAACCCTTGAATGATTTGCTGGCGCTGGTCCTGGCTGCATTTCGTGCAGGGCCATACCAGTATGAACGAGATCAAAGCGTTTATCTGGAAGGGTATTACCTCGGCTAAAGCTTTGGGTATAATCTGGTTTGCAGGGACATTCCTGCGAGCCCGCTGGAGGGACAGCGGTGAAGCGTTCAGCCCGGTTACTGCTTCAGAGCGTTGGACAAGGACCTGGGTTACCTGCCCACTGCCACAGCACAGATCCAGTACCTGCGTATCAGGCCTGATGGATAATTTTTCAGTGCTAACTGACGAAGACGAGTTTCACCGCCAACGCTAAGGGCAGCAACCCGGCTAACGGCATCATAAAGCCACTGGTACCGATAGCTCCAGTCTCTCAGAATAGTGGCCACTTATGGCTCCTCTGGGCTTACGGCATTAAACAGGGCTGAGTAGTCCGTTTCTGACAGTCCTTGGGCGATCGCGGTATCCAGTGCAAGTGGCGGACTCCTTCAAGGTTGCTGGTTTTGAGCCCGATCGCGCTTGCTTCCGCCAAAAACAGGTTCACGTCTTTAGTAAGTGCTTCGTCGGGAAATTCGGCTCCGAGAAGTCTCGCTCGACCATGCGGGACAGCTTTTTATCAAATGTTGGGGCGCAGCGTGCACTGTGCCGCAAAACCTGCATAAATTGCTCCACTTCAACTCCCTGGCGCTGGATCAATCCCAGACTGAGGGCAAAAGCCGCTGTGAGGGAGGCAATCAACTGATTCATCGCCAACTTCAAACTAGCAGCTTGACCCACCGCGCCGACCAGCCGTGGCTCCGGGTCAAAAGCTTTCAGTAGCCATTGCCAGCGCTCAAACTGCTCTGGGAAGCACCTACCATGACCATTAACTCTCCTGCCTCGGCTTGGGGAATACTGCCCAGTACTGGAGCTTCTAGATACTCACCCCTAACGGCCATGATTTTCTTGATGCAATGCCCTGCTTTCCGTAGGGGCGATGGTGCCCATTTGAATGACTGTTCGACCCGACAGGTTTGGCCCTGCTTCTAACAGTAATGTTTCTCGATGGCCTGGGTATTTGTTAGCATCGCAATCACGCAATCTGACTGGCAAACTGCTACTGCCACTGACTCAGCAACTTCTGCTCCAGCTGCTTTCAAGGATTCTGCCTTTTCGCGGGTGCGGTTGTAAACCACTAGGGGAACCTTGCCACTCAGAACCCTGTGAGCCATAGGGGTTCCCATCAGGCCTGTACCAATCA
>JAUJON010000049.1:17584-24041 GCA_030447595.1 Thermosynechococcaceae cyanobacterium YX3bin19 | reverse complement strand
GGCTGGCGGAGACATTGGGTTTGGGCTTGACTTCACCTACTTACCCGACCTTACAGGAGACTATGAAATTAACGTCAGAGACACCTATCCAGAAGGTCAGGCTTTCCTATCACCTTTGGCTGGATTTCCCAGTGCAACGCTGCCGATTAATAGCGTAATTTATCAACTTGGCTATGGCTCTCGCGACCAAGTAGCGGCAAATATCCGAATTGGCATCCTAGACGATCTGGAACTGGTGTTAAACCGTACTAGTCTGGAAACGCCAGAAGTTCCAGTGGAAACCTCTTTATTTGGCCGTTTAGCTCTTTTACCTGATGATGGCGTTAATACCTTAACGGCAGCGCTGGGAGTCGGAGCAGCATATACCGAAACAAGAAACACCAGTGAGGATGCAGGATTTAGCGTCTACGCAGATCTGCCAGTTACCCTGAAGGTCTTAAACTCAAGACTCAGCTTCAGCGCTACCCCTAAAATCTTAATTCCCCAGTTTGTCAATCTTGACTCCATCTTTGCAATTACCCTAGGAGCAACCTGGAACGTAGTTGAGCGAACCCAGCTAATTGACAGTACAATACCACTCACTGGCGATAATCAGGATACAAAGTCCTGTGACTGCCAGAGTTAGAACTTGGTTTGCAGGGTAGAACAGGTCTATATAGAGTTGGAATTCGGCAAGCCCTTTCCTGCAGGGAATTCGCTTTACGCAGCAGATCTTATTTTGGTAACGCAGAATTATGGTCTTCAGGGTATTTGCGTTACCGGACGGCGGCACCTACTCCGAATTCGATTTACGCTTAATGGTGTTCCCGCTGATTAGTCTCAAGATAAATGTTTAGCGTTCTGAGAAACATGAGAGTCTCTTTATTAAAAATGCTAAGAGAAGTTTTCTGTGAATTGTCCAGCCTGGTACTGAATTATCTTCTGTGAAAGCAATTATCTGAGTATCATGACCTCTGCGGCTTCCCACTACCGAGTTCAAAATAGATTGATACATGAAGCATGGATTGGATGATTGGTAATTTTAGCTGGTTATGGTGGTATTCCGCAGTAGTGCCAGCGATCTTCATCCCCAACGGAGTTAACATCAATTCTCTCTACTCACCCTAACCAACGAAAGCCTGCTTGAAGGGCTATGGGTTGCAGGAAGTAGAACAGGAACCCAAAGCTAAAGCTGCAAATCAAACTTGGAGCCGTATATCCAGGCAAACACAAGCCCTAAAATTCAACAACTCCAGTTCTCCACCCAAAAGGTAGATCAAGCATTCAGCCCTCTCTAGGTATTACGGAATCCCTACCTGCTTCTACTCGAGCTAGAAACACCCAACCTAGCTGAGGATGCTGGAATCAAGGAAGCTGACTCCCGGTCTCCTCTAGAACGCCCGATGACGCGGCTTTTTGCTTTGAAACAGCTAATCCACTGCGGCAGGGAGAACTGGTTTTACAAGCAGGGGCAATCTCGTTTAATAATCCAAATGACTTCCGAGAAGTACTAGGTTTAGACGAAAATCGCAGTAATGATGCCTTTGTTGGGGTCGATTACGGTATTACGGATACTTTACACTCCAGTGTCGGTAAAGACGACACCCGCTTTTCTAATGTTGTTAGAGATCAAAGTGTTCTGCAGTTTATATATGGAATTATTCCTGCTCAAGTAAAATGGCAGGCCTACAGTGATGAGCGCTTGAAAGTCGCAGTTGTAGGGGCAGAGCTTCCGCCCCATTCGGCCCGCTTTTCTTTACCGGAGGTCGCCAAGTTAATTTCGACACCTCTAATCCCCTAGATCCAAACCGGAATGAATTTCGAGCCGAGGATGATTCAGTTTATTTTAGTCTTGCCGTTCCCGTTTCGTATCAATTAACGAAGCAGGCTAGCTTTCACTTGAATCCCTGCCAGCTTTTTTTTCCTGATAGCATTCCAGCCAGCCAAACAAGGGGAAATCCAGGGCCGTTGCTTGATGCTGATGTGGGGTTTAATGGCAATCAACTTGATTATTATGGAACCGTAGTAGGGCTTGATTCGGCTTTAACTACAGCTTCAACTCTCGAGTTCAGTTTGCTGCTGATATCACTCCTATCTTGTCTGGTTCCAATTCTGCTGGCAATGATAGCGAGAATTCACTTTTTATTGCTCGACCTGTTTTGGAACGTCGGTTTTCGATTCGCCCCTAATAGCCGTGTAGGTACAAGTCTATATCTGTCCAACCGCTTTGGACCGGCTGCTGCAGCCCCCTCTAACCTACTAGTACAACCGGGGGGACTTTGGAGTTGGACTAGACTTTACCTATCTACCGGATTTAACGGGTAATTACAGAATTGAGAAACGAGCCACTTATCCTGAACCTCAAGCCTATCTACCCCAACCCATTGGATTTCCTAGTGCGACTCTTCCCATTAATAGTACGCTTTACCAGTTTGCTTTTGGTTCCAATGCTCGGATTAATCCAACTGTACGAATTGGCATTGGCTAGATGACCTCGAACTAGTTTTAAATTTCAGCTACGCCAATAACACAGAGGAAATTCCTATTGAGGTTTCAGCTTTCGGTCGCCTTAGCCTTAGTGCCTGATATGGTAGAGAATTTTCAGCTGCAGTTGACTTTGGCTTAACGAGAATTGACGCAACAATAGAGATCTTGACATTAACACATTCTTTTTATATGCCGATCTGCCCCTGACTTATCGGTCTGCAAAATTCTGGACTAAGTTTTTCTTGACTTAAGCTGGTAGTTCCAGCCCAATTTCAACAACTCGATAATATTTTTGGTTTAACATTAGAGCAAGCTGGAACTTAACAAGTAATACCCAATTAATGGCGCAATTGACTCCCATCTTGTTGGGGATAACCAACTGCAAGACGCTAGATTGCCGGGTCAAGAGATAGGTTTAAACGGCAAGACGGCTTTATACAACCTGGGATTCGACAGTCCTTTCCTGCAGGAAATTCTCTTTATGCAGTAGACCTTTATTTCGGTAACTCAGTCGGGGACTACGGCTTTCAGAGTATTTCTGCGTTACCAAATGGTGGCACCCAAGTAGGCATCCGATTCAACATCCTCAATGGGGTTCCAGTAACTGATAGCAAAACAGCCAGTTATCAAACTTATAAGTAACCGATTGCACTAGCAGAATAATTAACATAAATCAAAGCTCCTGGTTCTTTGATAGAAATCATCAAAGAACCAGGAGCTTTATTTGTGTTGAAATAATTTCCCTGGCACCGAGTTATTTTTTTCTCAAGTTGTTACCCCACCGAGTATCTTCACCGCTGCAGCGTTTCACCTCCGAGTTCGGATGGGTCGGCGTGGGTCCACTGCGCTATTGGCACCAGGAAGTCCGCTAAATCTAAAAGCTTACTTCAGCACTAAAATTTCCCAGAACCCTGAAGGGCTGCATAGCATAAGTCAAATCTACAACCACAACACTAACTAAAGCTTGAGGTCAAGCCCTCGGTCTATTAGTACAGCTCGACTACATGCATTACTGCACTTCCATCTGCTGCCTATCAACGGGTAATCTGCCCGTGACCTTACTGGTTTAACACCATGAGAGCACTCATCTTGAGGTGGGCTTCCCACTTAGATGCTTTCAGCGGTTATCCGCTCCGCACTTGGCTACCCAGCATTTACCGTTGGCACGATAACTGGCACACCAGCGGTGCGTCCCTCCCGGTCCTCTCGTAATAAGGAGGGCTCCTCTTCAATGCTCTTGCGCCTGCACCGGATATGGACCGAACTGTCTCACGACGTTCTGAACCCAGCTCACGTACCGCTTTAATGGGCGAACAGCCCAACCCTTGGGACGTACTACCGCCCCAGGTTGCGATGAGCCGACATCGAGGTGCCAAACCTCCGCGTCGATGTGAACTCTTGGCGGAGATCAGCCTGTTATCCCTAGAGTAACTTTTATCCGTTGAGCGACGGCCCTTCCACTCAGAACCGTCGGATCACTAAGGCCGACTTTCGTCTCTGCTCGAGTTGTATCTCTTGCAGTCAAGCTCCCTTATGCCTTTACACTCTCCGGCTGATTTCCAACCAGCCTGAGGGAACCTTTGCGCGGCCTCCGTTACACTTTAGGAGGCGACCGCCCCAGTCAAACTGCCCACCTGAAACTGTTCCCCTCCCGGATCACGGGTAAGGGTTAGAATTCAGCCTCGCCAGAGTGGTATCTCACCGTTGGCTCCATGACCCCCACAAGGGTCACTTCATAGCCCCCCCCCTATCCTGCGCAAGCGAAGCCCGAACACCATTCCAGGCTACAGTAAAGCTTCATAGGGTCTTTCTGTCCGGGTGCAGGTAGTCCGTATCTTCACAGACACTCCTATTTCGCCGAGTCTCTCCGAGACAGCGCCCAAATCGTTACGCCTTTCGTGCGGGTGAACTTACCCGACAAGGAATTTCGCTACCTTAGGACCGTTATAGTTACGCCGCCGTTCACCGGGGCTTCAGTCGCTAGCTTTGCCTTGCGGCTCCAACTTCCTTAACCTTCCGGCACTGGGCAGGCGTCAGCCCCCATACATCGTCTTGCGACTTAGCGGAGACCTGTGTTTTGGTAAACAGTCGCTTGGGCCTTCTTCACTGCGACCACTTCTCGGTGGCACCCTCTCTCCCGAAGTTACGGGGCCATTTTGCCGAGTTCCTTAGAGAGAGTTATCTCGCGCCCTTGGTTTACTCAACCTACCCACCTGTGTCGGTTTCGGGTACAGGTAACCTTGGCTTATCGTGCTTAGGGCTTTTCTTGGAAGCTTGACATCACCACTTCGGGGCCGTAGCCCCTCGTATTCCTGTCTCAGTTCAGGATGTTTTCACCATCCTCATCACCCCGAACAGTTAAACTGCTAACCAACATGCGGCTGGCTTAGCCTTCTCCGTCCCCCTGCACAAACCAAAATTAGTACGGGAATGTTAACCCGTTGTCCATCGACTACGCCTTTCGGCCTCGCCTTAGGGTCCTGACTAACCCTCCGCGGACGAGCCTTCCGGAGGAACCCTTTGTTTTCGGGCATTGGATTCTCACCAATGTTTGCGCTACTCAAGCCGACATTCTCACTTCTGCTTGTCCACACCTGCTCACGCTGATGCTTCTCCCTATAGCAGAACGCTCCCTACCGATATTGTTCATATCTCACAGCTTCGGCAAGTCACTTAAGTCCCATTCATTTTCGGCGCAGGAGCGCTTGACCAGTGAGCTATTACGCACTCTTTCAAGGATGGCTGCTTCTAGGCAAACCTCCTGGTTGTCTATGCACTCCCACCTCCTTTGCCACTGAGTGACTATTTGGGGGCCTTAGCTGGTGATCTGGGGCTGCTCTCTTGACGATGAAGCTTATCCCCCCACCGTCTCACTAGTTGAGTGTGTCCATCTGGTATTCAGAGTTTGCCTCGATTTGGTACCGCTCTCGCAGCCCGCACCGAAACAGTGCTTTACCCCAGACTATAATCTCAACCGCTGCGCCTAAACACATTTCGGGGAGAACCAGCTAGCTCCGGGTTCGATTGGCATTTCACCCTAACCACACCTCATCCGCCGATTTTTCAACATCGGTCGGTGCGGACCTCCACTTGGTGTTACCCAAGCTTCATCCTGGACATGGTTAGATCACCCGGGTTCGGGTCTACCTACACTGACAATAAATCGCCCTATTCAGACTCGCTTTCGCTATGGCTTCAGCAGTTACTGCTTTAACCTGCCAGTGCAGATAAGTCGCCGGCTCATTCTTCAACAGGCACACAGTCAGACGTTAAATCGTCCTTCTATTGCTTGTAGGCTTGCGGTTTCATGTTCTATTTCACTCCCCTCCGGGGTTCTTTTCACCTTTCCCTCGCGGTACTGGTTCACTATCGGTCACACAGAGTATTTTAGCCTTACGAGGTGGTCCTCGCGGATTCACACGGGATTCCACGCCCCATGCTACTCGGGATCCAGCTAGTATCCTTAAGCTTTCGACTACAGGACTTTCACCTTCTCTGGTGCAGTTTTCAGCTGCTTCGTCTAGCTGCTAGATTCCATATCGCTGTCCTCTACAACCCCAGAAGGTAAACCCTCTGGTTTAGGCTCTTCCGCTTCGCTCGCCGCTACTAAGGGAATCGAGTTTTCTTTCTCTTCCTCCAGCTACTAAGATGTTTCAATTGCTGGGTTGGCTCTTGCCTGCCTATGGATTCAGCAGGCAGTACTTGGGGTTGCCCCATTCGGAAATCTCCGGCTCAATGCTTGCTTCCCCAGCTCCCCGGAGTGTATCGTCGGTAACCACGTCCTTCTTCGCCTCTGTGTGCCTAGGTATCCACCACACAAGCCTTCGTAGCTTGACCACAATCTCTATTAGTATCTGTGTTTGTAGTTTTCTTACCTGCGCTGTAAAAACCTCAGTTTAATTGAGCCTTCTACAGTTGGCTTTGACTTATTACTATGCAGTTTCAAGGTTCTGAACTGGACACAGGGCCCAGCAGTCTCTCTAGTATAACA
>JAUJON010000049.1:7584-15084 GCA_030447595.1 Thermosynechococcaceae cyanobacterium YX3bin19 | reverse complement strand
TGCTGCTGACCTCGCCAGACAATTGCATCTCGGCCACACCGCTGGTGATCCACGAGATTGGGATAGCTTTGTTGGAGAGCGGCGATCGCGGCATCTTCGGTGTAGCCAGTGCCTCCTTTTAGCCACTGTAGAATTAAAACTCGGTGGGATTGATCTTGACTAATTCCTTTTCCAATCGCTTGTAGAGCTTTACCTAAAGCACTAGTTGACTTGCCTTTACCCTCACCCGTATAAACTTCAATCCCTTCAATTCCTTGGGTTACCGGATGGTAGTACGGCTTCATTTCAGAGTGGAGATCGGCAATATCAAGCAGGGGTTGGGGAGCCCCCCGACCTGTGGCAATCACTTCCAATTGTTCTGGCTTTTCTTTTAAGACATGAGTCACCTGATCAATTGCCAGTAAGCCCAAGTCTAGGACAGGATTTAGTTCATCTAAAACAATTACGGAATAAAGACCCGAAGCAATGGCTCCTTTGACAATATCCCAGCCTCTTTGGGCTTCTAGATGGTCAAAACGAGTAACCTGCTCGGGACCAAAAAACTCAGCTCGACCTGTGCGGACTTGATCGATCAGATGGGGAAAGCCTCTTTGTAGTGCTTCAATTGCTGCATCTTCATCATAGGTACGCCCTGGACCCTTGAGGAAGCGCAACAACAGGACTCGGGTTTGCCAAGGAGAACCAATACCTAAACCAATAGAGCGAAGGACAACTCCTAGCGCTGCCTGAGATTTACCTTTACCTGCGCCATCGTAAACATGGATCTGGCCTACGATTCGCCCTGAGCGAGCCTGTGCAGTGTTAATCCCAATACCAGTTCTAGTCATAAGTGCAAGCTTGACTTCATGCAATTCGATTGTAACGAGTGCTTTGCCTTAATCACTCAGGTATGCCAAGTGTTGCATACTTCCACCCCTTGAAGGGAAACATTTTAAGCGTTACCTTCAGCTGAATCCTAGATAGGGAGGTAAAGATTGAACTTCAGAAGAATGTTAGCGATCGCGAACAATGTATTTCGGGAAGTAATTCGCGATCGCGTCTTGTACTTGGCCAGTCTCTTTACAATTTTATTGATGGTAGCTGTCCTGTTACTGCCAGAGATCTCTGCTGGGGCAGAGGACAAAATCATATTGGATGTTGGTTTGGCAGCAATCGATCTATTGGGCTTAGTCGTAGCTGTTTTTGTGGGTACAGGACTAGTTAATCGAGAAATTGAGAGGCGAACAGCCCTAACCTTGATCGCAAAACCAATCACCCGAGTTGAATTTATTGTCGGCAAGCACCTTGGATTGTCAACAGTCTTAGCGGTATTGGTAGGACTAACAACAGCATCCTATGTAACCGTGCTTAAACTCAACCAAATACAGTATCCGGGAGGCACCATTGTTATCGAAGCATTGTATACACTTTTAGAACTTACTTTGATTACTGCTGTTGCCATCCTTTTTGGGGTTTTCACTAGCTCATTAATCGCAATACTGCTAACTTTTGCAACTTATCTAACGGGTCACTTTATCCGGGATTTAGTTAGCCTAAGTCAATTGACAGAAAATCTTAGTATCCGACGTTTAGCCCAAGGAATCTACTTGGTTCTACCAGATTTATCTCGGCTTGACTTAAAAAATGATGCAGTTTATGGTTCATTACCCTCTACCCCTGTACTGCTAACCCATGCCGGTTACGGGCTTCTTTACACAGCCTTACTGCTAACCGTGGCTACCTGGGTTTTCTCTCACCGTGAATTCTAGCAGTACTGACAGCCAGTCATCTCCAGTCCCCTCCCTGGCTGTTGTATCAAGCAATTAGCGCTACCTCAACTTGGTCTTCAGTTGGCTGGCTCAGTTCAACCCGAATGCCTGGACCAAAAAACTTTTCTATCTTTTCTCGCTGCTTTTGCCACCTCTCAAGAGGTATCAACGGCGACTCAAACTCCAGAATTAAGACATAAGCCCCTGCCACTTCAGCTTCTCTTAGACCTACAAGAGTTGGTCGTTCTTCGTCTGTGGGGCTGAGCCCCAAGCGCTCAAGTGATTCATCTAAATGGGCTTCCTGACCGTAGCGGTACCGGGTCACGTCCTTGCGGATTTGATTCTGAGTTGCAGTTGCCCGTTGATCCCGCAGGGTTAGGACTTCTGGCATTGGCTGGGCTATCGGTACTGGCTTCAACTCAGAGACTTTCAATGCCAACCCACCTAGCAGAATCGGAATGCCATAGAAAAAGCCAATTAAGTTCAGAGTAGAATTTCCCACTCCATAGGCGACAAATCCAACAATAGTTAGGACACCACCGACTACTAAGCCGACTGATCCGAGAGAAATGCGACGTAGCATGTTGATCCAGTTAGTTCTTTGAGTTCATGACTATACTTTTTTGCCAAGCAACTTTAAGAGCTCTACCCTGTCACAGCCTAACGATAATTAATAAACTGTAAAGCAACTGGCAAATCTTCTTGTTTCAGAAGTTGAATCACCTGCTGTAGTTCATCCTTAGATTTGGCAGACACTCGCACTGCGTCTCCTTGAATGGAAGCCTGCACCTTCTTGAACTCATCTCGGACTAACTTAGAGATTTGCTTTGCAGTATCTTGACTGATACCTTTCTTTAATTTGATCTCCTGGCGTACTCGGTTACCGCTAGCAGACTCAACCTTACCGTAATCGAAGATCTTGAGGGAAAAGATTGCGCTTAGCAGCCTTGGTCTGCAAAAGCGTACTAACGGCTTCTAATGTGAACTCACTGTCAGTATTGACAGTAATATTATCTTTGTTAAGTTCTAAGGTGGTTTGAGAGTCTTTCAAATCATACCGACCCTTAATTTCTCGGACTGTTTGATCGACTGCATTGACTAGCTCCTGCCAGTCAAAGTCACTGACAATATCAAAGGAATAAGTGGAGGCCATAGCGATGAACACAGATAAATTGTTAGTGCTTGTAAAGTAACTGCTCTTTTAAGCTTCCTGGTGATCCTACCAAAGTCTTCTTCGCTAAAGTTTGAGGTATCGTTTTCAATCATGAGCTCACTACCTTTATTCCACCAGCTAGCTAGCTGCTTTTGAGCTCTTCCCTTCTAAGCAGAGGGGTTTTAACGATTACGTTTCACCCAAATAAGCCTTACGCACAGTTTCGTTAGACTGCAAGTCTTTGGAAGTACCGGTGAGCACGATTTGACCTGTTTGCAGTACATAGCCACGATGGGCTACTGTCAAAGCCATCCGGGCGTTCTGCTCCACTAGCAAAATCGTGGTTCCCTGGGTATTGATGTCCCGAATAATTGAAAAGATTTGGGTCACCAGCATCGGTGCTAAACCCATGCTGGGCTCATCTAATAATAGTAAGCGGGGCCGCGCCATGAGGGCGCGAGCGATCGCTAGCATCTGTTGTTCACCGCCTGAGAGCGTCCCCCCTTTTTGGCTGATTCGCTCTCTTAGTCTTGGAAAAAGCATCAAGACCCGTTCTGTATCCGCTTTAATGCCCAAGGAATCACGGCGGGAGAAAGCACCCATCTCCAGGTTTTCCTGCACGGTCATCCGGGGAAAAATTAAGCGGCCTTCAGGGCTTTGAGAAATACCTAAGCGAACGATCGCCTCTGTTGAGAGCGACTCCAGTGCTCGTCCTTCAAAACGGATACTGCCCTGGCGCGGTCGCAGCAGCCCCTGAATGGTGCGCAGAATTGTCGTTTTACCGGCACCGTTGCTACCGAGCAGGGTAACCACCTCGCCCTGCTCAACCCTCAGGGAAGCACCTTTGAGGGCATGAATGTTGCCGTAGTAGGTGTGAATGTCCCGCAGCTCCAACAAGGTCATAGCGATTCTTTACCTAGATAGGCTTCAATGACGCGGGGGTCAGCCTGAACAGCCGTGGGAGTGCCCTCAGCAATTTTGGACCCGTACTCCATGACACTCACGGTGTCGGAAATCCCCATCACTACCTGCATATCATGCTCAATCAGGAGGATTGTTAGCTGAAGTTCGTTGCGAAGGCGCTGGATAAAGCGGGTTAACTGCGCCGTTTCATTAGGGTTCATTCCAGCAGTTGGCTCATCCAATAGCAGGAGTTTAGGGTCCGATGCTAAGGCCCGGGCGATCTCTAACCGCCGCTGGTCCCCATAGGGTAGGTTTTTCGCTAGTTCTTGAGCCTTACGACGACCCAAGCCGACAAAGTCCAGCAGATGCAGCGCCTGCTTTTGCGCCTGGTACTCCTCCTGCTGCACGGCTGGAAGGCGCAGCAACGTACCAAGCAGTCCGGTCCGCAGGCGGCTGTGTCTACCAACCAGCACGTTTTCCAAGACACTCAAGTTATTGAATAAACGAATATTCTGGAATGTGCGAGTGATCCCGAGCGAAGTCAACTGATGGGGGGGAAAGCTGGTAATTTCTCGATTTTCCAGCAGCACCCGCCCTGAGCTCGGTGGGTAAATGCCCGTAAGCATGTTAAAGAATGTTGTCTTACCAGCACCATTAGGGCCGATCAAGCTGGCAATCATTCCTTTTTCAATTGTGAAATCAACCTGTTTAACCGCAACTAGGCCACCAAATTTTTTAGTTAGTCGGCGGACTTCCAACAGTGGCATCATTGGCTCCTTACTTCTGCAAGGGACTCCTCATCGGGGGAGCGGAGTTCTGCCTGACGTTCTGCGTTAGGCACCAGGCCCTCCGGGCGGACAATCATCATCACCACTAAGGTAAGTCCAAACAGAAACAGGCGCATCTGGATTGGATCAATACTGGTCGCCAAAAAATCCCTTAACGCGGGGTTAGCCACGTTAGGTAACACCAATGTATTCAAGATGCTCTTCAAGACCTGGGCCAATTGCGGCAGATAGAGGCGATCCGCAGCCATGATGATTGTGCAGCCTAGGAGTACCCCGGTCATGTTGCCCAGCCCGCCTAAAATCACCATACAAAGGACAATTACGGAAACAGAGAAGTCAAATACGCTCGGGAAGATGGCACTGATATAGGCTCCGTAGAATGCCCCAGCGAACCCGGAGAACGTTGCCCCCATAGCAAATGCCAGTAATTTGGTTTGAACCAGGTTAATCCCCATAGCGCTTGCTGCCAGCTCGTCTTCCCGAATTGCAGACCAAGCGCGGCCTAAGCGGCTATCCCGCAAACGGCCAATCATCAAGACGGAAAACACGACCAGTAGGAGAATTAAATAGTACCAGGGCAGGTATTGGCCAGACTGGAAGGTGCCAATTAGCGGCAGCGTTGGGCGACCAATGGGATTGATTCCAGCTTCACCGCCGGTGAGGTTAAAGGGGCGATCGCAGCCGACGAGGCAAATAGCTAGCTCCGGTCGACCCAGCAAGCTGGCAAAGATTCTAGAAATCGGCTCATAAATTTGAATCTGCGTCAAATTGCGAAACACTACTGGCACAATTTCTCCAAACCCTAGGGTGACGATCGCCAGGTAGTCACCCCTTAAGCGCAAGGTGGGAGCTCCCAGGATCACTCCCGCCAACGCCGCCACAGCAGCAGCAATCCAGATCACTAACCAGAAATTCCACTCTAGGTTAATCTGGGGTGAAGATAAGAAGCCAGTGGTATAAGCCCCAATTGCAAAAAAGGCAGCATAGCCCAAATCCAGCAATCCGGCATAGCCAACTACAATATTCAGTCCTAAGGCCAGCAGGGCAAAAATCAGGATTTGGATCACCGTAGCGGTCCAGTTGGTGCGGGCAATTTGATCGATTAAGGGAAAAGTAATTAAGATGACCGCTAGAAACGCTCTAGTCGCCTGCTGCCGCTTAGAGCCAAGCCCCTGGAGGGCTCCCATCAGCCAACCAGCGAAGGTGGCAACTACCAACCCGACACCGCCAAACAACAGCCCTTGAATAACACCTAAGGAAGATTGTCCGGTGGCTGGGAATAACACAAGTCCCTGAATCAAGCTAGCAATCAGAATCCATATTCCCAAAGCCAACCCAGCATTGCTCCCCAAGCGGATACCCGTTTTAGGGGAAGGAATCTTCTTGCCCTGGCAAGCCATTAAACCAGCAGCAGCACCCAGGAGCCAGCCGATTACAGCGCCGCTCCAACCTCCAAACAGCAGCACTGTTAAGGCAGCGATCGCTGCCAAAATATTCCCGGACTTCATTGCCTGCTGTGTCATTTCTTGCTAGACCTTTTCCTGAACGTTCTCGCCCAGCAAACCACCGGGTCGGAAGACCAAAATAACTACCAAGATGGCAAACACCCAGGCGTTGGTCCAGCGGCTGGATAGATACTGATCACTTAAGGCAGACAGTACGCCAATCAAAACCCCGCCTAGCATTGCACCAATAATGTTGCCAATTCCTCCTAGAACTGCTGCTGTAAAAGCCCGTAAGCCTACAGTAAACCCCATGGTGAAGACCACCGTATTGTTATACAGCCCTACCAGCAGTCCGGCTGCCCCGGCCAATGCGCCCCCAATCAAAAAAGTTAGGGCAATAATCTGATTGACATTAATACCCATGATCTTGGCAGCTTCTCGATTTTGGGCAGTAGCTCGCATTGCTTTACCTAAGCGGGTGTACTGGACAAATAAATGAAGTCCCACCATCAAAACAACAGCAACAACTAACACAATTAAGTCTTTAGTTGTAAATGCAATGTTTGCCTCTATACCAAGAGCTTGCAAGACATCAACGCGAGGGAGTAGATCAGGAAAACTTTTCGGTGATGCAGCGTTCGCCCCCATGATCGGGAAGAAGGATCTTAAACCTCCCCAAAACAACCCGAGATTGATAAAAATAAACGAGACACCAATCGCCGAAATCAACGGTGCTAAGCGGGAGGCATTCCGCAGAGGCCGATAGGCGTATCGTTCGGTAAGCACGTTCAGTCCAGCACAAAGGCTAGCGGACAGGAGCAAGGCAGACAACACTGCCAGAAGACTGGCCGCAGGTGACGCACCATCCCCAACCCCAAAAGCACCCACTACGGTTAGGGACATAAAAGAGCCCAGCATGAACAAGTCCCCGTGGGCAAAGTTGATCAGCTCAATAATACCGTAGACCAGCGTATAGCCTAAGGCAATGATGGCGATGATGGCACCATTGACGATGCCGACTAGAAGTTGCTGAACTAGACTTGCAGGGCTACGGGCTATTTCCCCAAAAATCCGAGGTAGATCCAGTCCAGCAACCGGACCTAGCAACAGGATTAAATAGATTACAACCAGGTATAGAATGGCATTCTGCCATCGTTTCATAAAGAGTTTAGCTATAGACAGCAGAGTGTGTTCAGATTAAGGGCCTAGCACTAAAAGTTTTGTGCTGAATTGATCAATATATTTGTGGGAGCTACCGAGAAAACTGGTTTTACCGGAGAGCAGGCTAGCTAAACCCCATGTCATTGAGGTGTGAAAAATTGCTACTTGGCCTCTAGCTTGGTGACAAACTCAAACTTACCATTCTTGACGGCATTCCCGGACAGCGTAGTGAGACTTGTGTCGCCATTTGTATCAAAACTCCAGGTACCAAGGACTCCCTGAAAATCTTTAGTCCCCATAAC
>JAUJON010000049.1:0-7484 GCA_030447595.1 Thermosynechococcaceae cyanobacterium YX3bin19 | reverse complement strand
GCGTCCTTAATCAACTGCCCAAGATTGTTCTGGGTGATACCGCCAAAGTAGATTAAGTCAGGTTGTAGAGCTTTAAGTTTGGTCATCAACGCTCGATAATCACTGGCTCTAGGATCAATTCCCTCGTGCCCTAGTACTTCTAGCCCCTGCTCTTTAGCAGTCTTTTCAAAAATATCTGCAATTCCTTTGCCATAAAGCTCTTGATCATCGAGAATATAGACCTTTTTCACGCCAAGCATCTTAGCCCAATTAGCACCCGCAGATCCTTGGAGAATGTCCGTTGGCACAACCCGCGCATAGTTACGCTTGCCATTAGGATAGTAGATGCTCGGCTCATTGCCTTCACCTGCACCGGGTATAGTCAAGCCGGGATAGGTATTGGCGGGGCTCACCATGACCAAGTCTGCCTGGTTCAAGATGGGAATGGAGAGCTTGGCAGCCCCTGAGTTGAAGGTGCCAATATAGGCAACGACTGCACTATCTGCAACTGCTTTGTTTGCATTTGCAGTTTCTTGCGCTGGGTCCCATTTGCCAGCAGCGGCAGTGGCGTCGTCCATCACTTCATAGTCAATCTTGACCTTGCCATCACAAGCCACAGACTGGTTCTCATCCAAAACTTGCCTAATACCATTTACAACCGTTTGCGTCTGGCCGAGAGAGCTGCCGGTCATGGGCAGACTGGAAACAATCTTGACCCGGTCAGAAGCACCCGTACCGTCTGGATTATCTTGGCAAGCTGTGACAATTAAACTCACAGCCAAGCTAGTAATCGTTAAAGTGATGCTCGAAAAATGTTTAACCATTGTAGTTACGACATGCACTAGGAGCTAGGAATTGAATTCGAACCTTCTCTTGCAGAGATTCAGTTCATCAGAGGGTAGCCAGAAAGCTGCATGGAGATAGCTGGAAACGCTCTTTTACTTTGGGTTAAGAGCTTATCATCTTCAGCAAACCTTTGGGAAAAATCTTGCTGCCAATAGCTATTGAAGGTCTCAGCTTACATCTTGAGCAGGGCGAAACAGGTGTGCATGCTCTGGACTGTACAAGCGGGAGCGGGCTGCTTTTAGCTCTAAGCCTGCTGACTGATGCTTGACTGCCAGGGCTGGACTGATTAGATATAAGGTTGTGCGAACCAGCCGTTTCTCATGAGTTAATGCGGCCATTTGATTCAGGGGTACTCGCCAAATTTTTTCATCGGGCCAGCCAACCCGGAAGCAGATAGCTACTGGTGTATCTACGGGATAATGCTGCAGCAATTCCGCCTGAGCTGCTTCCACATGGCGAGCACTGAGGTAGAGACACAGGCTTGCCCGGTGGGCTGCTAGACTCGCTAGCTCCTCGGCGGCTGGCACTTCTGTACGACCACTAATCCGGGTGAGGATAATCGTTTGCACCAATTCTGGAACCGTTAACTCAACCTGCAATTTTGCCGCTGCTGCCTGGAAAGCACTGATGCCAGGTATGACTTCAAAGGGAATAGCTGCTGCTGCCAGCGCCTGGATTTGCTCATGTATCGCACTATAGAGACTAGGGTCCCCAGAGTGTAAGCGAACAACGGACTGGCGCGATCGCACTCGTTGAATCATCAGAGGTAAAATGTCTTCTAGCGTCTTGCAAGCGGTCTGAACAATCTCAGCATCAGGTCGGGCAACCTTAAGTACTTGCCGAGGTACCAGGGAGTCAGCGAATAGAATTACATCCGCTTGGGCTAGAATCTTTTGAGCCTTAACGGTCAGTAAATCGGGGTCTCCTGGTCCAGCCCCCACAATATAGACACCGGGTTCTAGAGGAGAATACTGTAGCTCTGCGTGGGCTGTGGTCATTGCAAATTCAAACCGGGACAGTTTTCCACTTTAAATTGAAATGCTAGAAATTTGGAATTATGACTTGGAGGCTGAACTTGCAGGATCTACAGGAACAACGTCCGGCAGTGGGCGATTGAGCCAGTATAGCCAGAGCAATCCAGCGATTCCAATGGCAATCTCGATTAAACTAACAACTTGAGCGATCCGCAGGGGACCTAACATGAGACTATCTGTACGAAGGCCCTCAATCCAGAATCTTCCCAGGCTGTAACTCACCGCATAAACCAGAAATAAAGTACCGCGCTTGGCCTGAGGATAGCGAAAGAACAGCGTCATTAAGAGTCCGAAGACGCACAAATTCCACAAAGATTCGTAGAGAAAGGTGGGATGAAAGTACTGAAAATTTTCATAGCCTGGGGGACGCCGTTCTAGTGGAATCAATAACTTCCAGGGTAAGTTTGTCGGACTGCCAAAGGCCTCGGAATTGAAAAAATTCCCCCAGCGCCCGATCGCCTGGCCAAGAACCAGTGAGGGAGCAACCAGATCTGTAACTTGCCAAAAAGAGACCTGCTTCAATCGAGTAAAGATTAAGCTTGCCAGCAGGCCTCCTAAAATTGCCCCGTGAATTGCAATTCCACCTTTCCAGATCGCAATAATCTGATCGGGGTATTGGCGATAGTAGTCCCACTGAAATAAGACATAGTAGAGCCGAGCACAGGGAATTGCCCCAATAACCAGCCAAACTACTAGGTCACTTAGCAGATCAGGATTCACGTGCCGTTTTTTAGCGAGGTACTGAGATAGACCAGCACCCATTAAAATTGCTGAGGCAATCAGAAGCCCATACCAGCGGATGCTGATCGGGCCAACATGGATATCGGCCCCAGGAGAGGTAAATTCCAGGGCCAGGAACGGCAACTCGGGGAGACTCCATAACATAAATACTTCAAGCAATGAAAATCAAGGAAAGAGGTGAAGACGCATTCTGATTTTACGTTTTCCTGAGTTCCGGCATCGAACTCGCTAAAAGTCAGCTTTTTCTAACTTGAGCTGGGCACACTACAGGTAAACAGGGTTGCCCCGTGGAAAGTAATGGATAGTGAAAGACAGCAATTTCGTCATTTACTGGTAGTTCAAGATAAGCAAGGCCAACGCACGGTTTCTCTCGATGCTACTACCGCTTCAATTGGGCGCGATTTGACGAACGCTATCGTGCTTCACGCCCGTTTAGTATCTCGCCAACACGCAATCTTGCTACGAGTCACAATCCCCGAAACGTCTACCTATAGATTCCGGCTGGTGGATGGCAATCTGCAGGGGGAGCGGAGTACTAACGGGTTGATAATCAATGGCCAACGTAGATTCTCCCACGACCTTAAACATGGCGATGTGATTGTATTTGGCGGAGATGCCCAAGCAAAATACTATGCTGTTTCCAACCTCTCAGACTTCGAGTTTTCAGAGTCTTGCGAAGTTAAGGGTCTTTCTGGTTTCCTATCTGAACTCAGTCAACCCTACGGAATCCTCAGCGCTTTGGGTAGCAAGTCGGAGCATTTCAGCGAAGCAGCACTAATTCGACTTGCCTCGTTTCCTGAACTTAATCCCCATCCCATCATTGAGATTGATCTTGCGGGAACAATTACGTACCTTAATCCAGCAGCAGTAAAGAAATTCTCCGACCTGCAAAACGAAAAACTACAGCATCCGATTCTGGTGGGATTGCTCTCGATGGTGCAAAGGAGCGAGGAAATTTTTTTTGTCCGGGAGGTTGCTGTAGGGGATGAGACGTTTGAACAGTCTGTACACTTCATTGCTGAAAGTGACCTGATCAGGATCTTCATTATTGATATCACTAAGCGCAAGCAGGTCGAAGCAGTGCTGCGTGAGAGCGAAGAGCGCTATGCCCTGGCGGCTGCAGCCGCCAATGATGGATTGTGGGACTGGAATTTGAAAACCAATAAAGTTTATTTTTCTCCTCGCTGGATATCGATGATTGGCTGCGAAATTGGGGAGATTGAAGACCGCCCGGAAGAATGGTTTAGCCGCATACACCCTGAAGACGTTCACCAGTTCAAGGGAGAGATTGCCGCTCATCTGCAAGGGCTAACCCCTCACTTTGAAAAAGAACATCGGCTGCTGCACCAGGATGGCACCTATCGCTGGATGTTGAGCCGAGGACTGGCTGTTCGAGACGAAGATGGCAAAGCCTATCGCCTAGCTGGTTCTCAGACTGATATTACTGGTCGTAAGCAGGCTGAAGCCCAACTTCTCCACGATGCCCTTCATGACCAGTTGACAGGCTTGCCCAACCGGACCTTATTTATGGATCGGCTAGGACAATTGATTAAACGAACAAAACGACATTGTTCACAATTCAGCAAGGCGGTTACTAATCTCAATCCCAGCCTGTTTGCCGTCCTGTTTCTTGATCTGGATCGCTTCAAACTGATTAATGACAGCCTCGGCCACGTAGCTGGAGATCAACTACTGATTGCAGTTGCCCGTAGGCTAGAAGCCTGCCTGCGGCCAGTGGATACTATTGCGCGTCTAGGCGGTGACGAGTTCACAATTCTGTTAGCAGATATCAAAGACAGCAGTGATGCCACAGCAACTGCTGACCGAATTCAACAAGAGCTTGCATTACCGTTTCGCCTGAATGGACGTGAGATATTTATTACTGTAAGTATCGGCATCGCTTTAAGTCCTAAGCATAACTCTGTAGAAGGACTTCCAAATACTCACTCCTACAACCAGCCCGAAGACATTCTGCGCGACGCTGACACAACTATGTACCGTGCCAAGGCCCTTGGCAAAGCACGTTATGAGATATTCGATACTGACCTATATGAGCGAGCAGTTAACCTCTTGCAGATGGAGAATGACCTGAGGAGGACCCTGAGAAGCCTGTGGCCAGTCCAAAACTCTTCAGCAGAGAGGGTTCTCCCACAGAAGGGTTGTCAGAGGGGCAAGCTCATCAGCTCGCTCCGCAGAAGCTCCAGGTTTACTACCAGCCAATCGTACTGCTAAGTACTGGCAGAATTACCGGCTTTGAGGCACTTATACGCTGGCTGCACCCCGAATATGGATTGATCCCTTTAGGAAAGTTTATTCCAGTAGCGGAAGAAACTGGACTGATCGTGCCTATGGGCTACTGGGTAATCCGTGAGGCATGCCACCAGATGGCAGCATGGCAGAGACAGTTTCCTACACCTCTGAAGGCTAGCCCCGGCCCTCTCAGTCTGCAAGCTACACCTTCCCAGGCTCTGACTATCAGCGTAAATCTTTCCAGTAAACAATTTTTACAACCTGATCTGGTAGATCAAATTAAGCAAATCCTCAAGGTAACTAGCTTTGATGATAGCAACCTCAAGCTAGATATTACAGATAGTGTATTTATGATGTACGAAGAAGCAGTCTTGAGCGTGCTTCTTCAACTTCTCTCTCTAGTAATTCAGTTCCAAGTTGATGATTTTGGTACAGGCTACTAGTCTCTCAGCTACCTGCACCGCTTTCCCCTTGATGCTTTAAAGATTGACCGCTCATTTGTCAGCAGTATGGATGTTGAGGATAAGCATAACCTGGGGATGCCCGCCGCTAACTCAGGCGCAACTTCAATCATCGGCACGATTGCGACATTGGCCCACAATTTAGGCATGAATGTAGTCGCTGAAGGAGTAGAAACATCAGAGCAGCTAGCCCGGCTAAGAGCACTGGGGTGTGAATACGGCCAGGGTTACTTTTTCTCTAAACCAGTAGATTGCCAGGCAGCCAAGGCTTTGATTGCGGCTCAACCCCAGTGGTAAAGGCACTTCTCCCGCAAAGATGCTATAGCTTACGGACAGGCTAGCCAGCGCGATCGCCGATGGCAGGCCATTCTATTTCGCCAAAGACACGACCTCTATGGCAATCTAGGAACAGGGGAACCCCTTTACTTGTTTGCTGTAGAAACCAGCTAAAAATGTATGCAAACTCTGTCTAATCCAGCACCATCAGGCATCTCTCTCAACGTGGATACGACGATCCATCGTCGTAAAACTCGCCCTGTGAAAGTTGGTAGCGTCACGATTGGGAGTGAATTTCCAGTTGTGGTGCAGTCCATGATCAATGAAGACACCTTAGATATTGCTGGGTCGGTTGCCGGGATTCGCCGTCTGCATGAAGTGGGTTGTGAGATTGTCCGGGTCACTGTACCCAGTATGGCCCATGCCAAAGCGTTGGCCGAGATTAAACAAAGACTAGCCAGCAGCTATCAGCCCGTCCCTTTGGTAGCGGATGTGCACCACAATGGCATGAGAATTGCTTTGGAAGTCGCTAAGCACGTTGATAAGGTACGGATCAATCCGGGTCTCTACGTATTTGAGAAACCTAAAAGCGATCGCACAGAATACACACAGGCAGAATTTAATGACATTGGTGATAAGATTCGTCAGACTCTAGAACCTCTAGTCGTTTCTCTAAGAGATCAGGGTAAAGCGATGCGGATCGGGGTTAACCATGGCTCTCTAGCCGAGCGAATGCTGTTCACCTACGGCGATACCCCAGAAGGCATGGTTGAATCAGCATTAGAGTTTATTCGTATCTGTGAGTCTTTGAATTTTCGTAACCTGGTAATCTCGCTCAAAGCTTCGCGAGTCCCCGTTATGCTGGCAGCCTATCGCCTGATGGCCCAGCGGATGGATACTCTAAGCATGGATTATCCGTTACACCTGGGTGTGACTGAAGCAGGGGATGGAGAGTACGGTCGGATCAAATCAACTGCCGGAATTGGCACTCTATTGGCGGACGGTATCGGCGATACCATCCGGGTGTCACTGACGGAAGCGCCGGAAAAAGAGATTCCAGTCTGCTACAGCATTTTGCAGGCCTTGGGTCTAAGAAAGACGATGGTTGAGTACGTAGCTTGTCCTTCCTGTGGTCGGACCTTATTTAATCTAGAAGAAGTTCTGCACCAGGTGCGAGAGGCCACCAAACACCTTTCTGGTCTAGACGTGGCCGTTATGGGTTGTATTGTCAATGGGCCTGGAGAAATGGCGGATGCCGACTATGGCTATGTGGGGCAGCAGCCAGGAACTATTTCCCTGTACCGAGGCCGTCAAGAAATAAAAAAAGTACCGGAAGCTCAAGGTGTTGAGGAGCTAATTAAACTGATCAAAGCAGATGGCCGCTGGGTAGATCCCCCTGCCGAAGAGGCTGAGTGCGACTTGTTGTAGATTTAAGTATCTGTTCTGATAACTGTAATCTACACGGGCACTACATCCTGCTACCTATGCTAGATTGAGCATACTCTCTGGTTCAGCAAGCCGAGTAAACATATGGCATTGACAAAACGTGGGTTAGTCGTAATTGGCACAACAGCCGTTCTTGCGACCGCTGTAACTGTTGCAGGTGCTGGTATTCGTTTTTCTAAAAGCCTAGCAGGTCTTCAAGAGAGCCCGAAGGAAGTCATTGATGAAGTGTGGCAAGTCATCAATTACGACTATGTTGATGCCACGTTCAACAACAACGATTGGCAAGCAGTTCGAAAACAGTACCTTGAGCGTCAGTACAGCACCCGGGAAGAAGCTTATAAGGCGATTCAGCAAATGCTTGAAAAGCTGAATGACCCCTACACACGCTTCATGGACCCGGAACAGTTTAAGTCAATGCAGATCGATACCTCTGGAGAACTATCAGGGGTAG
>JAUJON010000048.1 GCA_030447595.1 Thermosynechococcaceae cyanobacterium YX3bin19 | reverse complement strand
TTTGGTACCAATGGGGGCTAGGGGTGCTCTACATCATTCTGCTGTTGTGGACCCTTTCCCGCACGATTCCAGGGCTGAATCTGTTTATCTATTTTTAGGAACAGGTCTGCTGCCACTTGATGGGCAAAAGCTGTCTCAACGGTTGATGAAACTTCATGTCGGGCAAGTCTGCGTCTATTGACTATTAAAATGATGGAAGACATGTCCTGATGAACTATGGAACGGGTCTTAATTCTCGGAGGTGCAGGTCGGATTGGCCGCAGCGTTGCTGCGGATTTAGTCACGCATACGCAGGCGCAAATTACGATTACTGGACGTGATCCTCTGGGAACCCAGGTTGCCCAACACTTAGGCCCTAGAGTCCAGTTCCAGGCCTTGGATTTGGCAGACGAAGCAGGTCTAACCAAAGCGATCGCCGCAACCAATCTGGTGATTCACTGCGCTGGCCCGTTTCACTACCGGGATGCTAGAGTTCTGCAAACCTGCATTCAGAAGCACGTGAATTACCTGGATGTGAGTGACCACCGCTCCTTTGTCTCTAAAGCCCTGGCCCACCGCGCGGTTGCCGAGGCAGCAGGAATCACGGCTGTGATCAATGCGGGGGTTTTCCCTGGCATTTCCAACAGCATGGTGCGTCAGGCTGTAGAGCAACTGGATCAACCGGAACGCATCCACCTGAGCTACATTGTCTCGAGTTCAGGAGGTGCGGGTGTCACGGTAATGCGAACCACATTTTTAGGGTTACAGCGGCCTTTCGAGGTTTGGTTAGATGGACGCTGGCAGACGGTGCAGCCCTACAGTGAGCCAGAAACCGTGGAATTCCCAGCACCCTACGGTCGGACTCCCGTTTATTGGTTTGATATGCCGGAAGGGTTTACCTTACCCAAAGCTTTTCCGGTGGAAACTGTGATTACTAAGTTTGGTTCGGTACCAAATTTTTACAGTCACTTGACCTGGATTGCCGCCCACTGGTTTCCCAAGCAGCTGATGCGGCACCCAGCAGCAATTGAGTTTTTAGCTCACGTGAGTCACCGCATGACCCGCATCAGCGATCGCTTCAGCGGCATTGGCGTCGCGATTCGCCTGGAAGTGAGGGGTCAAAAAGATGGATTGCCCGCGCGTATTTGCTCGACGCTGGTTTTGCCTGACACAGCGATCGCCGCCGGGTACGGTGCTGGCAGCATTGCCCAGCTACTTCTGCGGGGGCAACTTCAAAAACCAGGAGTTTGGCCGGTGGAAGAAGCCCTCTCGACAAGACTGTTCGAACAAAGCATGCAAGTGCGGAGTGTCAAGATCAACCAAGAACTTCTGAAGCAGCCTCAACTCGTCTAGCCAGTAGAAACCAGGTTTGAGCTAAGCGCTCTATCCCGATCGGAAAACTGGGGTTTTATGGCATGATCGGATTAAACATCAATGCCTTTGTTCTAATATCCCAGGAGTATTTGTTATGGCTTTGCGCTTAGGTGACACGGTGCCGAATTTCACTCAAGAATCCTCAACTGGCAAAATCGACTTTTATAACTGGGCAGGTGATAGCTGGGTAATCTTATTTTCTCACCCCGCTGACTTTACGCCAGTTTGCACGACAGAACTCGGTGAAGTTGCTCGCCTCAAACCTGAGTTTGATAAGCGGGGCGTGAAGGCGCTCGCCCTCAGTGTTGATAACGTTGAATCTCACCAGGATTGGATTAAAGACATTGAGGAAACTCAACAGGTTTCCTTGAACTACCCGATTCTGGCAGACCCTGACCGCAGCGTTTCTGACCTGTACGACATGATCCATCCGAATGCCAACAACACCTTAACGGTGCGGTCCGTATTTATCATCGACCCCAACAAGAAGCTGCGGCTGACCCTCACCTATCCTGCTAGCACGGGGCGTAACTTCGATGAGCTACTGCGGGTGATCGATTCCCTACAACTAACCGACAACTATAGCGTAGCCACCCCAGCCAACTGGAAAGATGGTGGAGACTGCGTGGTGGTTCCTTCCATCAAAGATCCGCAAGAGCTAGAGCAGAAGTTTCCCAAGGGCTATGAAGAACTAAAGCCTTACCTGCGGATGACTCCCCAGCCTAATACGTAATTTCCTGTTGGGCTTGAGGGAGAAGGTTGTTAGGTTACTCACAAGACCGTTAAAGTTGCTCAGCTGATGAGCAGCAGAAATACTTTAAAGACAATGCAGGTTAAGCAAAGGCGCTGCGGCTGAAGGCAAGCGCTTTTCAACAGCATCAAGACGCCCAATACAGGATATTCGGCAAAGCATAACTAAGGCCGAGGCAGTAACTATAGTTGCTGAGGGATTATAGTTGCTAGGGATCTATCGAGTAGGGGTGTAGAGTCTGCTGAGTAACTCTCTAGCTGTCAAGCTCAGTCTAAAAAATTGCATTTTTGACGAATTGCTCAGGACAGCATTGCTTTTTTTCACTTAGAAGTATGGAGTCCTTGTCTGAAAGGCGCTGTTGAATTGTGGCGATCGCCGAGCCAAACAGTGCCATCTTCTCCACTACCCGGCTCCCATCACAGAGACTTAATTACTAGTTTTTCTCACTAAACCACTCTGCACTGAAAGTGCAGAGGGTTTGAGCGAGACTGAAAGTCCTTTTACTCCAGCAGAAAGTTGTCGTTGTCTGCATTGGACGGATGGCGATGATGCTCCAGATATTCCTGCACCATTTGCTCACTTATGCTTCCAGTACTCATGCTCCATAGCCAATCGCCCAGAAATGCTTGCCCCAGTATCGTTTCTGAAGCTCTGGATATTCCTGTTGCAGCCGCCTCCAAGTGCGGCTTTTGAGCCGTTGAACAATCTCACTAATAGATTGGGACGGAGGATACTCAATGAGCATATGAACGGGATCTTTGCTGACAGAACCTTTGAGAATGCGCATATCCTCAGCATCACAGATTTGGATCAGCAGTTCTCGACATCGCTTTTGAATCTCACCCTTGAGGACGTGATAGCGATATTTTGTCACCCAGACAATATGTACTGTCAAGCGAGTGAGCGTGTGATTCCCTCGTCGATTCTCAGCCATAGACTTTTGAGTTCAGCCTAGGCTGGAGTAGAGTTGGGTAGCAACTAAAGTCTCGCACTGAAAGTGCGTAGCTTTGCACTAGCGTGTTTGGGACAGTAAATAAACGAGGGGATCATACTGATTCATCTTGCATCTTGCAGTACACAGAGTTATTAATTAGGCAAATACCTCTATGAAATAAAGATGAATCTACTGTCTCGAACTGCCATAAAAACCTTTAGCTTGCTCAGCATTGGACAACGAGGGGTAGGCAAAACGGTCTTTCTCGTAGGTAGCTATGCAGAATTACATTCTTGTAAGCCAGAGCCTGACCAGCAACTGTGGTTTGATTCTCAAAACAGTCAAGCGCAAGAAAACATTGATAGCATCCTCAGCTATATTGCCCGGACTGGTCAGTACCCGCCTCAACCATGAAAATTACCAACTTCAACTTCAGTCTCAAGCGTCAGGGTAGGTGGAGTACCCAAACCCTCTGTCATTTCGCTGGTGGGATGTGCCCGGTGAGTCCTGTAACTTGAATAATCCTGAATTCAAGGCGATCGTGTCGGCTTCTCATGGCTGCTGTATCTTTATCAACGCCGATGCGCTTGTACACGACAAAGCTTACCTGCTGGTGTTTGAGGACATCATCGACCAAGTGGTAGCAATTGCCTCTCTTGTTTCCTTAAATGGTTTTAAAATATGCCTTTGCCATAATTTGTACAAAGTGCGATCTGCTTGACCCAGGTCCAGTCGGGCTACGACAGATTGATGAGCACCTACAACCGCTGGTTGCTCGTCTTGATGCTGTGAGAGCTAACTACCAAAAGTTCTACTCAGCCATTCCCATAGTTTCTACAGAAGCGACTCCAATCTTGAGGGCTACAGGTGCGGCTGCCCCGCTCCTCTGGGTAACATCGGAATTGCGAAAGCTTCATAGTCGTGAGTCACAGCAAGATCTAGCTAGTGGTGGCTTGATGCAGAGCTTATCCAAGTCAGCCGGTAAAGGACCAGTCGCCCAGAGGCTGTTTGGACCGAACTTACCGCCAATGTCTCGTCAATATACTTTAATTCTAGTGCTAGTAAGTCTTGGTATTGTGGGGGCTGTGTCCCCCTTTTCTTAGCTGGTAATCGGTTTAAATTTGTTCCTCAGCAGTCTCAGGCTCTAGAAAAGCAGATTGATGAAAGTGAGCAGGTCCTGCAACGACAGCCCAACAACATTACTGCGCTGATCGAACTTGCTAACCTGTACAAACAGGCTGGACAGCTTGAGCAGGCTGTTCCTTTAATGGAGAAACTGGTTCAGCGTCAGCCTCAGGATCTTAATTTGCGGTTAAATTTAGCTCAACTTTATGAACTGGTAGACCAAAGACGTAAAGCAGAAACAGCTTACGACCAAGTCCTCGTTCAAGAAGGAAACAACCTCACAGCCCTCGTTAGTAAAGCAGCACTGCGGATGGATCAAGGCGATACCGAAACAGCAAAAGCTCTTTTTGCTCAAGCAGAGAGAACTGCACCTGCTGCTCTGAAAGCCCAAGTCCAGACACTGGCAAAAAAAATGCTCCAGACGTCCGCTCAACCGACGTCTCCGGCACAATGATAGTTAACTCTTACGGTCTCTTCTGTCAACCATGCCTTTGTTAGGCCAACTTGTTTACACTAGCTTTCCTGGAGTGGGATTCAAGGCCCTTGTTAGCGCACAGGTTCCCCCACAGATTCAGCAAGCCTTTATCGAACAGGTTGTTTATCAGTATTGGGACTCTTA
Source organism: Thermosynechococcaceae cyanobacterium YX3bin19 (assembly GCA_030447595.1). Lineage (GTDB taxonomy): Bacteria > Cyanobacteriota > Cyanobacteriia > Thermosynechococcales > Thermosynechococcaceae > JAUJON01. The sequence goes on along the minus strand of JAUJON010000048.1, from coordinate 27,058 downwards.
TAATCCCCCCAGGGTTTGGATTTCGAGCCGCGTATCTGTATCAGGTCACTCATAAGCAGACCCTCTTTGGTTGGCTGTTCAACGACGGGCTGGATGACTTGGGCCGTAGTCATGTGCCCTACTTTATTTGCTACTGCTTATCAGAACCGCTGCACGTTAGCCAACTGGAAAAGATTTTTACTTGCTTGCACCGGGACCAGTAGCTCTGATAGATCGACAGTGTTTACCAGCTACGCTAGAACCTATCTTTGCTCCAGACTCTTTAGATTACCAACCTATGCGTAGGGGAGTAGGAATTCCTTTGGAGGTACGCAAGCAAGGCTATGCTGCACTCCAGCAGAGGAGTTTGCTAGATCTATTTGTTCCACTCGAGGAGCAGGAACTAGTTCTAAATGAGCAATACCAGGAGCAAGAAACAGGTTACTGGATTGAGAATCGTTTCTTTAGATATCCTGAATTTGTTCCATCCTCTGGGAACCTTAGATATCCGAATTTATTCCCTGCCCCTCTGAGGACAGCAAGGCAGGTACAGCAGAGTTGAATCAAGACACTGATCTTGGAAGCCAGGTTCTCAATATTCTCTAAGGAAAAGCAAGCAACATGGAGGAAGCCTCTCAGAGCAAGGAACAGGTTGCTGGATTCAGAATCGTTTTTAGATATCCCGAATTTGTTCCATCCTCCTCTAGGGAGCAACAGCGATCTGACCAAGAGCTCTCCCAGGACAATTGAGCCTGAGTTTCCTCAGAATGTTAATGGTGAAAAGTCCCAGCGATCGCAGCAAGTAATGGGACTAACCACTGAAGAGGGAGAACAAATTAATGCGCAAAACTCACCGGGAAAATCTCGTTTTAAAGTTCTTCGGTTGCTTATTGGAGTGGGAGCCATAACTGTTGTGGTAGTGGGTACAGTCTGGCGATCGCGAGATTGGCAAGATTCACAGCCACATGTGAATTGGCAAAATACTCAGAGCCAAACTCTTGCGGGACACAGCGGCACAGTGTGGGCAATCGCATTAAGTCCAGATGGAAAAACCCTAGCCAGCGGTAGTAGTGACCACACGATTAAGCTATGGGACCTCCAGACGGCAAAGCTGCACCGTACCCTCTCAGGGCACAGCGGCACAGTGTGGGCAGTCGCATTCAGTCCAGATGGAAAAGTCCTAGCCAGCGGTAGTAGTGACCACACGATTAAGCTATGGGACCTCCAGACGGCAAAACTGCACCGAACCATTGCCGGACATCAGGGCCAAGTTCTTGCTGTAGCCATCAGTCCAGATGGAAAAACTCTAGCCAGCGGCAGTAGTGACAACACGATTAAGCTATGGGACCTCCAGACAGCAAAACTGCACCGAACCATTGCCGGACATGCGAATGCGGTGAGAGCGATCGCCATCAGTCCAGACGCAAAGACTCTAGCCAGCGGCAGTAGCGACAACACGATTAAGCTATGGGACCTGAAGAGGGCGCACTCCTTCATACCTTCACTGGGCATCAAGATCGGGTGCTTACCGTCGCACTGAGCCCCGATGGACGGACTCTGGCTAGCGGTAGTGTAGACAAAACTGTAAGAGTCTGGGACATCACCAGTGGGCAACTCCGCCATAGTTTCTCTGGACAGGCGGACTGGGCAAACTCTGTCGCCATTAGCCCCGAGGGGCGAACCGTTGTGGGTGGTATCGGTAACATCACTAAAATTTGGGATTTGAAGACCGGAGAACTGCTTCACACCGTATCTAACCATTCAGACGATATTACAGCCGTCTCCTTCAGCCTTACTGGCAAGAGCATTATCAGTAGTAGCCAAGATAAAACTATCAAAATTTTTTGGTGGTAATTCAGCAGCTCACTTTCCGCAGTTTGTCTTTAGGTTTTTGAGGTATTTTAGTCGATTAAGGCACCCGCCAATCCTCCGATAACATCTCAGTCTCTTCGAGCTACATACCCGGTTCAGTGAGTGGGGCTGACTAGCTTTAGTTGGAGGGTCATAAGCAGCTTAACCGGGTGTATTATCTTAATGCCCAGATTCAAAATAAATTCAAGATATAGCAGTCCTAACTCAGTTGAGAGAAACAGCCAGGTACAAAGCTTGGGAAAGTTAAAGATTTGACGGTGAGTGACAAATTCAAATAAGAACTTAACGGCATTAAACGATCTACACAAGTGGTAGTATTGAATCGTTTTGCCTGCAACCAAACATCTTCAATCGGATTCTGCTTGGGGTCATTGGCAGCTAAACGAATGCAAGTGATTTTCCAGTTCGACTCGTCGAGTCCTTGATTGAGATTTCAAGTACTCTTTCACCGCCTGGGAACGATGGTAGGTGGCTCCATCCCAGGCAAGGCGGCGACAGGAACATTGGCTCAGCAGGTACTTGAGAAAGGCAATCGTTCCCTCGGAATTGCCGGTTTCCGCCGCTTGAATCAAACACTGTTGAGTGTAAACATTCACTGCCCCATAGTAAGTCTGTTTGCTACGTTCATTGCTGATGGGAAGCTCGATGCGCTCAGCGGTTTTGCCCCACACATACCCACACAAGTCTCCCCACAACAGATGGCATTCATCCTCGAAGACAACGGCCAACTCTCCTGAAACAATCTCTTGACGATGCGCCTCCAACCAGGCGGTAATCTCCTGTTTTTTTCTCTACCAACTCTGGGTCTGCCTTCGGATTGCGCTTTTGCGTTTTTCTTCCAGCTAATGCCTGCTTGCTCAAACAGTGTGTAGTAACTGTCAAACACAACCTCATACTCCGCGGCGATGTACCCTTGCAGTTCGGCGAGATTCCAGTAACTCTGCGCTTCAACCAGGCGATTACTGCCTGGCGCTGCTCAGGCTTTAGATACCCGAGCGACCCTAGATAGCCCAGTTTTCAACCCAGATACTCCAAGCTGTTCGTAACGCCCCGTCCATTTGCTAATGAAGCCGGAACTGACCCCAAACTCTCGCCAATCTCTCGATGTTTGTAGCCCTTGAGAAACATCTGCACTGCGATGGCTCGCTTGAGTTCACGAGCATCTGGGTTGGAGTGAATGAATTCATGAAGGTCGTCTAGCATCGTCCTATTCTCTAGATCGTTGTCATCCCTTCTAGCTTCTCACTACTGACTTGGGATTGCTATATCCCTCTTTCATCAGTTTGGGAAAAAGTGGAATGGCTGAAACGCTTATTTGAAAGGGCTTTGAGCATATTTATGAATTCCAAGACTGACAAAAGAGACCAGAGCCTGTAATCCTTGTACTACATGCATTCTGAGCTTTGCCTTTCCAAAAGTGACAGAAAAGGATAAGTGAACAGGACAAGATTGTTGATGCAAGGGAAAACTGTCACAAGTACTAGCAAGGGTGATTTTACCGGGATCTTGTCTAGTCAGTGTTTCATGACTTGAAATCAGAATCTTAATACTTCTTAATGTAAAAGTGACTCAAATAACGAGAAACTGTATTGATTAGTGCAATTTGTGTCGGAAAATTAAAAAAAGTTGAAGTTTTTGAGCCAAATCAGTATACTTGCTGCGGTCTTATGTAACTACCACTACAGCTACTGAGCGTAAAAGGAGGTAATGAGGTTGGCAAGGAGACGTAAGCGGAAAAGTCGTCGTCGTCAAGAGGGTCGGAGAATTCTAGAGCATATTCCTCAGTTCAGCATTGAAAGTGGTGAGGATAAACCTGTTACAGCAGCTCGAAGGTTTATTCAAGCTGAAAACATTCTTCCGCCCGCCCTACTATTAGTTAAACGTAATGAGCATACGACAGACCGGTATTTCTGGGCTGAAAAGGGGCTATTTGGTGCTCAGTACGTTGAAGAAAACCATTTCCTATTTCCTAGTCTCAGGCCCCAAGGCGAAGAAATGGTTGCTTACTAGTTGTTAGACGTAAAGAGACTTTTGGCCCAAAGACCGATAACCGGGATTTATGCTGTAGTAGGTGTATACCTGGTTGTCGGTTAGCCCGTTTTCAGCCTCGTTACAATTAAGTTAAAGTACTCAAAACCTGAACTATGTCCCAAACTTTAGAACTAACTTCTGAGAACGTTGAAACAGTTTTGGATGAACTGCGCCCTTACCTCATATCTGACGGGGGAAATGTTGAGCTTGTGGAACTAGATGGTCCAGTCGTAAGGCTACGGCTGCAAGGTGCCTGTGGTTCTTGCCCTAGTTCAACAATGACTCTCAGAATGGGAATTGAGCGTAAACTGCGTGAATCCATTCCCGAAATTGCCGAGGTAGAGCAAGTCTTCTAGTTGAACGCAGCTATCGTTACAGCTTTTTTACAGTAAAGCAGGAAATAGGTAATAAGCTATTTCCTGCTTTTTTATTTTGATTCTAATTCGCGTTTAGCTTGCTGCCATCTTGCCTCCAACTCAGCAAGCGTATAGCTAGAGAGAGCCTGCTCGGCGGCGGCTTCCATGTGAGCTAGGCGGCGAATAAATCTATTGTTCGTTTCGCGTAGGGCTTCTGAAGGATCAATTTCGCACCAGCGAGCCAGGTTAATCAGGGTAAATATTAGGTCGCCTAACTCCGCCTGCTGGTCAGCTGGATTTCCTTGCAAAAGGGCTTCTTGAAACTCTGCGAGTTCCTCAAAGAACTTAGCCCAGACCCCCGTAATATCAGGCCATTCAAACCCGTCCGAAGCAGCTTTCTGAGAGATTTTCATTCCAGCCATCAGGGGAGGCAGACTGCGGGTATAATGACTCAATTTTTGGCTGAGCAAGGGCGTATCGCCCTTCTCTGTCGCTTTAATCTGCTCCCAGTTACGATGAACTTCATCAATGGTCTGAACGACTGTATCCCCAAATACGTGAGGATGCCGCCGAATTAGCTTTTGCGTAATGCCTTGAGCAACCTCAGTAAGGGTAAATGTCTCCTGCTCACTGGCAATTTGCGCCTGAAGAACAACTTGCAGCAGCAGGTCTCCCAGCTCTTCTGCGATCGCCCCTGGGTCATTACTTTGAATCACATCCACTACCTCGTAGGCTTCTTCAATTACGTAGAGAGTAAGACTTTGCGGTGTTTGGGCTAAATCCCAAGGACAGCCGCCATCCGGCGATCGCAGCTTTGTAACAACGTCAACTAAGGCTTGAACCGCGGCTAAAAGGGGTGAGCAGCTAGCAGGTAAATAAACGTTAACTGGATAGGCAAGGGAATGCTGGCCTAAATTCCCTAACTTCGTTTCAGTACTGGTCGGCTGAGCAGCTGCCAGCCCTATTAGGGTAACAGGATAATCTACTGGAAACTGGCCTGAGAGGACCGGCGCTAGGGAGCAGGCGATCGCAGCTGAGTCAATCTGAGTAATCAAGAGGGGTGGGTAAAGCTGCACTGGCTGGTCCAGTAAAGCTGAGGCGGCAATCACCTGCAATCCAACTTGTTCCTCAGAGGTCATAGCAACAGACTCAAACCTTCCTTCTTATGATGCGCTAATCAGAAGCAATTCAACAGTCTTGCTCACCTCTCTATCCAACGTCAATTGCTGCCTTGGGTAAAGAGGTGCGCTTACGTTCTTGCTTCAGCGGAATAGCCTCTTATAGAAAGAGCTGCTCCAGTCACTGAGAGAATGGCTCATTGCACCTAGCTCTAGGCCACCCCAGAGAGCAAACCATGCTACCCGATGCTCCTGCAGAGACTGCCAGAGAGCATTACCTATCTCTCCCCAGTGCCACGCCACTTCCCAGAATTGACTGGCTAAGCTTAACCCGGCGATCGCCAAGGCAACAATCCAAGTACCAAGATAAGCCAATCGTAGGGTTGTTCCGATTAAAGGTCCATGAGAAAGAAATGAACGGTGAGGAATGCTTTTTTGGTAAGGAATCCAGATCCATCTCAGCCATCCCCAGCGCTTGAACTGGCGTGAAGGAACATCTAAATCAGGACCAAACATTAAGCCGCTGAAGAGAAATGCGCCACAAACGAGTAGAGCCAGATTGCCATTCTGGCTAGAGGCAAAAGTTAAACCTGCAACCAACGGCAAGCTCCATAAAGTAATCCGATCATGAGTCTTTCCAGCAGGCATGAATTAAAATGGGTAATCAAGCATGCCGCCATCATACCGATTAGCTTTTGCAAATGATGTGCTTTGTGTCGAGTGGCCTAGTTTGCTATAGTAGATTCCTCAAGATCAGTTTGGGCGGTTAGCTCAGTTGGTAGAGCGCTTCGTTTACACCGAAGATGTCGGGGGTTCGAGTCCCTCACCGCCCATCTCTTAAAATTCTATTGGAAGTAAAGGGCTTTAAGACCCACAATAGTTAGTTTTACAGATTCCAAAACTCTAGGCTGTAAAACATCTAGGCAGCTTTCTGGGTGTCTTGCTTGGAGTAGATAACGGCTAGGGGCGATTAAGCAGGCACAAGTGCTTGCCACTCTAAAATCAACCGTTGCAACAGAATAATGGGAGCGGGAACAATTGGACATGTCAACCGGCACAGAAGCCTGACTGAAAGCTGGTTTAATAGATAGTATTAACGATTGAGTGCTCTCTTGGTAACCAAAAGAACAAATACCTTCGAAAGATTGTTCATTGTAGTGACCTTGAACCCCCTGCAAAGTAATGCATGCCTACTTCAAAGCATCACACCATGAAAAAAGCCCTAAAATTGCTTTCTGCCCCCCTCAGTGCTGCCTTGCTTGTGGCCACCCTGTCACTGAAGGTTGATGCAGCTCCGGCCGAGATGGGGAGCCAGGTGAGAATTGCCCAATCCTCACCCTCGAGAAGCTCCTCAAGCATCAGCGTTGTGGGTACTATCCAGTTCGTCAATGTTGAAGGGGGATGCTATCGCCTGGAAACGCCCAATGGTCGTTCTTTTGAGCTACTAGGTAAATTTCCGAAACAGAATGGCCTTCAGGTCAAGGTGCGGGGAAAACTGCTGCAAGATGTAGCAACCATCTGCCAAGTAGGACAGCCTTTGCAGGTCGAGTCGGTTCAAGTGATCCAACCTAGCCGTGAGCAACGGGCACTTGAGATCAGCATTGGTGGTATTGGTCCAGCAGCAGACCCCCAAGCGGTAAAAGCTGTGCGCGCCATTATCGGCAGAGCTGTGACCGAGGGAGCCATTGACACCTACATCACCTATGGCTACGGTATTGAGGGTGGCACGTCCTCTTGCATCCAGTTGAGCCGCGGTCAAGACCCTCAACAACTCCGCCAGCTGAAGAGTAAACTGTTGCGGATTCGGCCAAACCCTGACACAACTGCTTACGATGTTAAAGCTGTTACAGCCTGCAGGCAGCCTGCAAGCTCTCAAGGTACCTCTGGCAACTGAAAGACAGCCTGATGACCCCCTATCTACTCAATGAGATTCCGATTTTGGCCGTTGTTGCCATTTTGGCAAAGGAAAAAACGGTAATTGGAGATGCCGCTGAGCTGCGGCTAAAAGAATGCGATCGCACCTGCGCCATGGCGTAAGAACTTAGTCGACCGGGGGCACAGGTAACTGAGCGTCCTGATGGGTTGGAGATTGCTGGCGTTCATTCCCTTAGCGGCCCTTTGGTGGACAGCCACCCCGACCAGCGGGTAGCCACAAGCCCGGCGATCGCGGCAGTTCTCCTGAAGATACAGGAATAGGAAGCAAAACTAGACGGGTTGTAATTGACTTGTAGTTACGGCCAGTGCAAGTGTTCGTAGCATGCTAGTGGTCGTTTCGAAGTCAACACAAGCGTCGGTAATGCTCTGGCCATAGATCAATTGGCTCGGATCCTTAAGAATTCGTTGGCTACCCGCAACAAGGTGGCTCTCGATCATGACCCCCATCAAATATTGAGAGCCGCTTATCACCTGATCAGCAATATCTTGAAGTGCTGCTGATTGCCTGGTATAGTCCTTGGCAGAATTACCATGGCTACAGTCCACCATCATCCGCTGTTTAAGACCATGCTGAGCTAGTTCTTTGGCAGCCTTTTCCACCTGGGCTACATCGTAGTTAGGTCCATACTGACCACCCCGAAGAACGAGGTGGCCGTCAGGATTACCTGTGGTGGTGACAATGCTAGCTAATCCATGGTAATTGATGCCTAAGAAGCGATGCGGATGGCTTGCCGCAAGCATGGCATTCATGGCAATTTGAAGACTGCCATCCGTTCCATTTTTAAAGCCAACAGGCATCGAGAGACCCGACGCCATTTCTCGGTGAGTTTGGCTCTCGGTGGTGCGGGCACCAATCGCAGTCCAGGAAATAACATCGGCAATGTACTGGGGGATGATTGGATCAAGCAGTTCAGTCGCGGCTGGTAATCCGAGGTGAGCCAATTCTAGAAGCAGCTTGCGTGCCCAACGAAGTCCGGTATTAATATCATAGCTGCCGTCCAAGTGGGGATCGTTGATCAGCCCCTTCCAACCTGTAGTGGTGCGCGGTTTTTCGAAGTACACACGCATGACAATCTCAAGTTGGTCTGCTAATTCAGCACGTAGGGCAGAAAGCTTCTCACCGTACTCATAGGCCGCATCGACATCATGAATAGAGCACGGACCGACTATCACTAGCAAGCGTCTATCGTTACCCTGTAGGATATTCCGGATGCGAACACGGGTTTCGGCAACTAAGGCAGCAGCTTTCTCAGTAATTGGCAATTCACTGTGAATGAACGCTGGACTTAGGAGAGGGCGCGTTTCAACAACGTGAAGATCATTGGTTTTGTACATTTAGTGTCTAAACTCCCAACAAAAACTCAATTGCTTAATCAAAAAACCAGCTGTATCACGAACCCAGCCCATGCCATTTTACCTCTTGATGCTGAACCATACATCCAGCAACACTCGAGATGGAGAGGTTTTTCGATGTTCAACGGATTGGCATTGGGGCTCCTTCACCTTCGGTAGCATCAGGACAAGGAAACCATCCTTAACCCTAGCCTGGACTTGGCCCCTTCAGACTGATTTAGGTAAAAGGGGTTGAGAAAATTAGGTAGGAAACTTACCATCAGGGGGTATTGCTCTCTCTTGTGGGCGGATGGCAGGCTGTGCAATTACCTTTCTCAAGTCTGAAGTCCCGCTTACTGCTGTTGACCCTACTGGCAATTATTCCAGGGGTGGTACTGACGCTTGTTACAACCCTAGAGCAGCGGCAGTTGACGAACGTGAGAGCACAGGAAAATCTTTTAAAGCTAGTACAGGAGAACGTTACCGCGCAGAGAGACTTAATGGAAGATGCCCGCTACCGGTTTGCCCACTTAGCGCAACTTTCGGCAGTCAGCAGCACTAACTCTGCGACCTGTACGGCGCTTTTACGTGGCCTCCTGCAGCAACACCGATACTACACCCAGTTTGGTGTGGCGACACCTGCAGGCGAAGTGCTCTGTAATGCTACCTCCCTCACCCAGCCAATTCAAGTGAGTGGTCAACCCTGGTTTCGGCGGACCTTGCAAACTCGTGACTTTGCTATTGGCAGTTATCGACTTGACCCAAACACGCACAAAGCTGTCATTGCTTTTGGCTATCCGGTGCTCAATGCTACAGGGCAAGTCCAGGCTGTGCTCTTCGCTGAGATGGAGCTGAACTGGCTCAATCGCATTGCTACCCAAGAGCAATTGCCACCCGGTTCGACAATCAACGTGTTTGATCGTGATGGCATAATTTTGGCCCGCTACCCCGATCCAGAGAAATGGGTTGGGAAATCCTTCAAGGCGACGCCGCTCTTCCAGACCCTGACCTCTGATGAGAAGGGTATTGTCAAAGCCCCTAACCTTAGTGGCACTGTTAGCCTATTTGCGTTTTCACGATTGATTAGTGTGCCAGATAGTGCTGCCGCTTATGTGACAGTCGCTATCCGGGAACAAGTGATCTTTGCCGAAGCCAATCAACTGATGATGCGGAACCTGATTTTGCTAGGATTCGTTACTGCAGTGACCTTAGCAGCAGCGTGGTTCGGCGGCGACCTGTTGATCCGGCGTCCTGTGAAGGCCCTTGTTCAAGCAACCAACCAGATAGCAATTGGTAATTTAAGTACGCGTGCCGCTACCCCCCGAAAGAATGGAGAGCTAAGCCAGCTGGCGGCTGCCTTTAATCAAATGGCTGAAGCACTAGAGCAGCGGGAGGCGCAGTTAGAGCACCAGGCTTTTTACGATCCATTAACGGCCCTACCCAATCGAACCCTGTTCATGGAGCGCCTCAAAGGTGCACTGATGCGGACAAAGCGATGCCAAGAGTACTTATTTGCGGTCTTCTTTCTAGACTTAGATCACTTCAAAATTATTAATGATAGCTTAGGGCACATGATTGGGGACCAACTGCTAATCGCGATCGCCCGGCGGTTAGAGACTTGCGTGCGCCCCGAAGATACGATTGCCCGGCTAGGTGGGGACGAATTCACAATTCTCCTGGAAGACACCCAGGATCTTCCAAATATTATTGGGATAGCTGAGCGGATCCAAGCGCAGCTATCCCAACCTTTTACCCTCAACGGGCAGGAAGTTGTCACGACTGCCAGTATTGGTATTTGTCTGAGCGGGTCTCCATCTCCTGCTTCACCGAACGATGGGTATGAAACCTTGGACCGGGGGTACGATACGCCAGAAGACCTGCTCCGGGATGCCGACATTGCCATGTATCAAGCAAAGACCTTAGGCAGAGCCCGGCACAAGGTGTTTGATACAGCAATGCATACCCAGGTTGTCACCCGCTGGCAATTAGAAACTAGCCTCCGGCGAGCCCTTGAGTCTCGGGAGTTTGAGCTCTTTTACCAGCCAACTGTGTTACTCGCAACTGGCCAGATTACAGGCTTTGAAGCCCTGCTGTACTGGAACCACCCCAGCAGGGGTTTGGTGTCTCCGGTAGAATTCATTCCCGTTGCTGAGGAAACTGGCCTGATTATTCCCATTGGCCAGTGGGTACTGAACGAGGCTTGCCGCCAGATGGCAACTTGGCAAAGACGATCACAGCACTCTGCTGAAGCGCCCCCCTTGAACGAGTTCTCTGCGTTAACCATTAGTGTGAACCTCTCCGGCAAGCAGTTTTCCCAAGCAGAGCTGTTACCCCAGATTCAGCAAGCGCTGCAAGAAACTGGTCTACAAGCAAGTGCTTTAAAGCTGGAGATCACTGAAAGTATGATCACAGAAAATGCCAAGTCTGACCGGGAGAAACTTTTGCAGTTAAGGGCCTTAGGCACCCAGCTGCACATTGATGACTTCGGTACAGGCTATTCGTCTTTGAGCCGCCTGCAAAGCTTCCCCATTGATGCGCTGAAGATTGACCGCACCTTTGTCAGCCAGATGAGCTCAGACACTAGCAATTCAGACGAGGCGGACTGCTCTATCCCAGCCGGTCGAGAAGCAGCCGCAATTGTCCGGGCAATTGTTACCTTAGCCCACAGTTTAGGACTGGATGTGGTTGCAGAAGGGGTGGAGTCAGCCGAGCAGGTTGCTCAACTGCAGCAACTTGGCTGTGAGTATGCCCAAGGTTTCTTTTTCTCCAGGCCTGTAAACAGCAAAGCAGCGGCAGCATTAATTGCATCCTTATCCTAGAAGGTGCTGAGGTCCCATAGTCTTAGGCTCATGTCTTAACCGAGGTTGAGATCGCTTCCGGGGTCAGCAATTAGTGAGACTAGAAATGGTCGGGCATCCAAGGTTCCGCTCCTGCAAAGATCTGTGCTGCTGCCGACAAAGCTGTGGCAGTGGCTTCAAGGTGACCGATCGCCTGCAGCTGCTGAGGAGTAAACAGACCCGAGTAGAGGGGAGCCAACCCTCGAACATGCAGCTTCAGATCACCCTGCCCGCCTGGTGTCACTTTACCTTGACCCTGAGACACAGCCAGGATGAAGCGTCCATTATTTTCTGGCAGTAAGTCGTCTTGCACCTCCAAGTGCAGCTCAGTGTCTACCCCTACTGGGTAGCCGCGTAGCGCCAGAGCTTTTGGGACATCAACAATTCGCATCAACCACCGCTCTAAATGCACCACCTGATAGGTCTGTTCGGAAAGCAAGGCCAGCAAAGGCTCCACTGCTGGTCCCTTCCAAGTAATCTCACTTGCTAGAGAACGGTGATCCGCAAAGAAAGTCCATAGGGTGCGTCCCGCGGCTGGTGTCAGGATAACCAGGTCTCTCACCTGCAAGTTATAGCCCTTTGCTCCCGGTTTCTGGTCGAAGACAACGTAGCCTGCGGGTTGAGTCTCAGGGCCAATCCCGTAGGCATGGATGATTTCCCCAGGTGGCTGCAAGATGCGCTTCCAGATTGCCTCGTTCCGGTCTAGATTGCCGTTTGTGGCCTGGGCTCGGAGACGGTAAAGGTTCTGCAATGGTTTGTGTTCAGCAAGATCCAGCGGACGAACCGGCAGGCGATCGCCGGGAGTAAGGCTGAGGGTTGGCAGCGAGAAGCGACAGGCATTGCCAGCCTGTTCATAACCTACCTTGCGATAGAGCCGCGAGGTGGAAGCATAAAGCGTTGACAGGGGAACACCCTTAGCCCATAACTCCTGGACGGTTCGCCGCATCAGCTCAGCAGCCACACCTGTACCGCGATGCTCCGGCGCAACGCCAACGGCTGCGATGCCACCCATCGGCACACTTTGGCCGCCGAACCACTGGCCCATATGGTAAATTCCCAGCCCGGCAATTGCTTTGCCGCCGCAGCGGATAACGCGGTAGTTCTCTAGACCCAGCAGGTTAGAGTAGGGCTGCCAGTTAGCGGCTGGAAAGTTGAAGCACTGCTGCAGGATTGCTCCTAGCTGTTGTGCCTCTTGAGGATCTGCGATCGCGCCAAATTCAAAGGTGGATGCCATGGAAGTTCCGCGCTGGGCATTAACGCTACCCTTTAGCGTACTGCGGCTTCTAGCTCTGTTACCGGAATAGGTATCTTTGAGGTGCTAGGAATTTCGACTAAGACCAGATAGCCAGAGAAATTTTTACCACCGACGGTGGTGAGGGCATTGAGGATCTTGGGCATATCCGCCCGCTGCAGTCTGCCCGCCTCATCGTAGAGTTCTAGGGCCGAGAGACAGCCAATCGTCGGGTTCCAGCCGTTACTTACTGGATAACGCTGGTTGCTGCTGAAGAACTCAGGTGCTTCGCCACTGCCATGAATGCGAAACAGCGATCGGCCAATTTTTCCGGCCCAGAAACTTTGCTGCATCGGCAAGTAGTGCCGCCAGGAAGGGGGCAAGAGGGCTTGGTAAGCGTTGAGAGAGCTTTTGAAAGAGCCTTTTTGCCCTGGGAGAAATTCCCGCACACCGGGTTCAAAGGGCATGAACATTTTAACCAGGGGAAACTGGCCGTAAGCTCTAAAGAACTGCTCCTCCGACTTCGGCATAGCTCCCTCAATCCGGTAGATTCCCTGGGGAGTCTGGCCGCGGACAAAATTCCAGCCCAATCCGTGAATTGAGCGCGACAGTAAAGGAACCGACCAGAGCTGACCGTTTTCCCGGACAAACTGCCCCCGTCGATCCTTCAGCACTGCCTGGCAGAGCACCCCCCGGTCCGGTTGGCAAATTACATAGAGGTGGGGCTGGCCAGGAGCAATATTCCGCTGTAGCAAGTCTTTCAGAGGCGGCACTGGTTGAGGAGCTAGGGAAACAGAGGCTTCCTGGAGGGTGGTGTATAAAGATGGGTGCTGGGACCATTTAGGAAAGCGGACTTTGACGCGGTCACGCAGTTGTTTCAGCTCATCTGCTGAAACTCCCTGCTTGATCAAGCCGGATAGGGCCATCGCCACCCACTGAGCATCTCGACTGCGATGGATAGTTTGAAAAAACTGTTGTTTCACCCCGATATAAACCGTCGGGTTGCTCAGGTAAAGCTGTGTGCCCACCTGCATCGCCATTTCCACGGTTCGCGCCTGCGAACTGGATAATTTAGAGCGAGTGGTGAGAGCCAGGATGCGGCTGAGGGCCTGATCCACATAAGGTGCTTGAGGTTCAGCGATCGCAGTGGTCCACAGCAAATTACGCCAGTGACGTTCATTGCGATCAATCACCGGAAAGCGAGTTAGATCGTAGCTCTCCGGTTGAATCTGGCGTAGCTGCTGCTGCCGCTGCTGCGTCCTGGCTGCTGCTGTGGCCTGAGGTCGTCCGGCTTCCAAAACCACTGGCGTTTGGGCGCTTGCGGTTGAAGCGTTCAGTAGCCCCACCGACGCGAGTAAACCTAGCAGCAAGATGCTTCTTAGACCTGGCTGTAACCCTACCCCCTTGTCTACACAGTTAGAACTATGTTTATGTAAATCTGCCATAGAGGTTGCTCGGTAACTCAGTGTCGATCCTGAACTCAAGTCAGAGGATAAAAGGTAACGTGGCGCTACCCGTCACAAAATCTGCCTTAATTATGGTGCCTCCAAATCTGAGGCAATTGCCATAAATAGTTTTTAACTTGTTTAGGCCAAAATTTGAATGGCACTCCTTTATAATCATCTACTCCTAGTGATTGACTAATAGTGATTGACCTGTTTCTCCTACCGCATCAATTGCTAAATTATTACGGAATTATTTATGCGCCTTCAACGCCGTCATTTTCTAGTTTTGAGCGGGATAGCCTCTTTTAGTTTGGCCGTCATAGCCCATAAAACCTTTGTAGAGGCAAAGGCCTCTAGGGACTTGGCACCTAACTCAGAATTAGCTGCCAGCACAGCTAGTCAAGCAAAGGATGTTTCTAGTACCAATAAAGTTCCTGCACCCGAGGGTCTCTCTTCTCCCCCTCGGGGTGATGTGCGAATTGTGATCATTAGCGACCTGAACAGCCAGTATGGTTCAACCAGCTATGAGCCCGAGGTCATTAAAGCAATCAAGCTGATTCCTGACTGGCAGCCCGATCTGGTTCTGGGTGGCGGCGATATGGTAGCAGGTCAAGATCCATCCCTGACGAAGGCAGAAATCCAGACAATGTGGATGGGCTTTGAGCAACAGGTGGCGGCTCCCCTGCGTCAGGCTGGGCTGCCGTTCGGCTTCACCATTGGCAACCACGATGCTTCAGGAACACGGGCAATCAGCGGCAAATTCCTCTTCGCCAACGAACGAGAACTAGCAGCAGCATACTGGAACAATCCCAAACACGATCCAGGATTGCAATTTGTGGACCGGGCCAAGTTTCCCTTCTACTACAGCTTTGAGAAAGACGATATCTTCTACCTGGTTTGGGATGCCTCGACGGCAAAAATTCTCCCGGAGCAGTTAGCTTGGGCTGAGCAGAGTTTGGCAAGTCCTACAGCACAGGGAGCTAAAATGCGGATTGCCATCGGCCACCTCCCCCTCTATGCTGTGGCGGTTGGGCGGAATGAAGCCGGCGAAATTTTAGATAATGCCGACAAGCTGCGATCTCTGGAACGCTATAACGTTCACACTTATGTCAGTGGGCACCATCATGCTTATTTTCCTGGTCATCGAGGTCAGTTGGAATTGCTGCATGCCGGAGCCCTAGGGAGTGGTCCCCGCCCCTTGCTGAACAGCAGTCTGCCCACTCAGAAGACCCTGACCGTAGTAGATGTCAACCTGGAAGCAGAATCAACCACCTACACGACCTATGACATGACCACTCTGCAGCTCATAGACCACCAAAAGTTACCGAGAGTGATTGTCGGACCCAATGGCATGGTCCTGCGCCGAGACGTGGAACTGAAGGATTTAACGCCAGAAGAGAAAGCACTGTCCTATTCGCCAAGCAACTGAATGTCACAGCCTGCGTCAACCCAGTTGCTTCTTTGCTCAGGCGCTTGAGGGGATGGGTGTTGATTTCAGCGGGCCGCCACTTTACAGCTAGGTCTAGCTGACTCAGAAGGTACTAAGGCAACCACGTGGGGTACCGGACGAGGAGTATAGCCCACCTGGGACTCCCCGGTAGGCCAGGGAGGTACTCGCACCCGAGTCGAGCATAATCGCATCTCGGAACCCAGCTTTAGCCAGTGCAGCACCTAGGTCTACCGAGCCAATCGGCTCTGTGGATACGCCAATCGTGGGCTGTCCTGCCTGGTTAATCCCCCAAAAGGCCCGGTGGCGAGCGGCGTCAAAATCAAACAGCGTCCCAAATGAACTGGGTAGCTGTGGTTGACTATCCTTGACAAAACAGGCAGACTCAACTACTGTATAAGTCATATTGGGTAGATCCGCCTTGATGCCTGATTAGGTACTGTTCTTTTGCTGATCTAAGGGTATAAACTTGACTGCCTGGTGAATAATCATGACTAGGGGCCGGCCAATGAGTATGCGATTTTCGCCAAGAGTCCCGGGGAGAAAGTTGCCGGTATTCTGGCTTAAAACCGGTCCAATCATCTCGTTGGAGTCTAGAAACTTCAGTGAGAAAAAACCGCCATCGACAGCGGCAACTGCTTCGGTGCCCTCCACGATCTCCGGCACCTGGTAGCGGCTGTCAGCATGAATTGTAATCGGTTTTCCCCCGGAGATCAGAATAAAGGGCGTATTATCAATCGTGGTCTCAGTGCGCTCAATCGGGGAGGTAAAATCAAACCCGCTACTCCACTTCGGTAATTCAGGCCCGCCCCAAGCTTGAGCAATGACATCCTCCAGCCGCGACTGGCCAAAGCGACCGATCGCCAACAAGTTCTCAGACTCCCCGGCAAACCGCTCATCCAAGTCATTCATTGTCAATGCTGCCAGGTAGCCAGCCTCACGCACTAAGCGGCTAACCCGCTCATCATAGAGACCTGTTGGATAGGTAAAGTAGCGGATAGCAATGCCAAGTTCAGACTCTAGCAACTGCTTTGATTCTCCTATCTCCTGCTGGAGCTGGTCATCGGGTAAAGCTCGCAGGTCAGGAGGATGGCTAATACTATGGGCGGCGATGGTCACCTGTGGGTCAGCCGCCATCTGCCGCAACTGCTCCCAGTTGACGTGCGATCGCCCCTGATTGTCCCCAATTTTTGAGGTGTAGATCGAGAAAACGCCCGGATAGCCATACTTCTTCAGCAGGGGGTAGACATATTCGTAGTGGCCGCCGTAGCCATCGTCGAAGCTGAGGAGAATCGGTTTTTCGGGTAAAGGCAGCCCTGTCCGCAGGTGAGTCGTCAGTTGATCGAGGCTGATTGGCGTCAGACCGTTTTCCTGGATCAGCCGCAGGTGCTCCTCAAATTCCGCAGGCGTGACATCAAAGAATACTTCCTTTTCCGGCAGGATGTCGTGGTACATGACCACAGGTACCTTCGCCATTCTTGCCCGTTCATGGATATCTGGCCAAGGCGCAGGGGAAAGGTAGGCCGTGAGCTGCGGCCCGTAATTTTCGACTAACCTGTCGATGCCGACTGCAGGTTCCGCCACCCAGGTGGCAACTTGGGTGAGGCCATTGACGAAGGGGGGTAATTCTGCTGTTTTGCAAGGTGCATTTGAGGTTTGAGCCCCAGCAGGCAGCGGCAGCGACAATAGAAGCACCGCCATCAACTTGCTTAGCAGCAAGGGGCGTGCTGCCTTGACATTACCAAGACGATCAATGCTGGCCAACTGGGTATGCTGCCCCCGAGGCTGGAAACGTAAGCCCGTTGCCGGAGTATTACCTTGAAGCATTTGCGTGAACAAACTTCCCACTAGACACCCCGCCAGATTTTAGCTAGCCAAAACGCCATATTGTTTAAGGTTAAGTAAGGTTTGGATTAAGTTTTTAATCAATGTCATGAAGGTTTTGTGGTCTAACTTCCCGACGCCGCCCAGACTCTCTCCGCGGCTTGCACCTGATCAGAACTGAAACCAGCTTCTTGAAGCTCGGCTAGGAAGGCGCGATCGCGGTATCTTGGGTCTAAGCTGATGGCCTGACGATAGACTTGCTGGGCCTCTGGCTGCTGACCATTATCCCATTGCGCCATCGCTTGAGCCACTAGTGGGTGGGGATTATTGGGCTCCAGAACAGCCGCCTGCCGCGCTGTGGCGATCGCCCAGTCGTACTTTTGTAAACGGTGGTAAGCCAGGCTGAGGTTATAGTAAGCTACTTCATTGTCCGGTTGCAGCATCAGCGCCCAGGAATGGACGGCCACGGCATCATCTAAATTGCCACTCACGAGGCAGACAATTCCCATCGCATTGAGTGCTGGCACATGCACCCAGTCTTGATAAATGGCCTGCCGCAGGGATTCAGCTGCCGCTGACTCTTGGCCTGCCAGGTGCAGCGTCCAACCCAGCACTACCCGGCTGGAAGTGTTTTGTGGGTCAAGTTCAACGGATTTTTCCAATGCCGCGATCGCTTCTGGAAAGCGTTCCTGCTGGCGGTAGCGTAGTCCCAATTCTCGATACTCACTGGCTGAGGTCGTAGCAGTGAAGGTGGGCTTGGCTAAAAACAAACTGCCGAGAAGTAGTATAGCCAGCACATTGCACAGATGAATGATTGGCATCACTGATCCACTCAAGGAAATAATCATCACAGCAAAAGCTTAATCCTTTACTGCCCTGTTTTGTCTGAGATTCAGGAATAGGCTTCATGACCGGTAGAGATGAGACTCAAGTGGCCAGAGGCCGGCCAAACTATACTCCTTCTGGAGCTTTGTCCTAGCAGTCTGAGCTTGTCAGGATTGCCAGCGATGAAAATGGCCTGGATGCGATCGCTGGTAAAGTCAAAATTCACTACCCGCTGGGGCTGATAGCCAATCATAAACAGATAACAAGCCGCCCCATAGCTCTTCAACGAGAGCCTCGAAACCTAAAGAAAACACAGCTAGTACAATACAAAGACCTAGACTGAGCCCTATCGACACCAACGACAGCACCAAGGCAGTGGAATAGATTGGCGCTCTCGCTACAGTGGAACAGGTTTTGTTCAGAACACAATCTGTTTTACTGATCGGATTTTAGCCTGAGTGTAACTTTCTGTGCCGTTGCTACCCCACCTTGATTACAGCAGCAGTGAGTTCGACCCGCATGACTAGAGACACGATTTGGCAAACAGCAGCAGTTTCGGAAGCTTTTCTAGAAAATGTCCGAGGAGCTATTCCGTTAGCTACTGAGCAGATTGATGTCATGCTCAGAGTGATCCAAGCAGCTCGACCCAGTGTCGCCAATTTTCTGGACTTAGGATGCGGCGACGGTATACTTGGCCAAGCGATTTTGAAGAAATATCCTCGGGCATTGGGAGTGTTTCTAGATTTTTCTGAGTCTATGATTGAGGCTGCCAGAAATCGATGTGGGCCTCGTGCAGAGAAGCGAGAATTCATTACTCAAGACTTTGGCAAAAAGGAGTGGGTGAACTCAGTTGGAGGAAGCCCTTTTGATGTAATTGTTTCTGGTTTTGCGATCCATCACCAATCTGATGTCAGGAAAAAAGAGATTTATCGGGAAATCTATCATCTGCTAAAGCCGGGAGGAATTTTTCTAAACCTTGAGCATGTCTCCTCATCCTCTGAGTTGGGTAGTGAGATTAGTGATGAGCTATTTATCGCTCACCTTGTGGTTTCCATCAAGCAAAAAGTAGTGATAAATCCAGAGAACAAATTGCTCAAGATTTTTATCACAGACCCGACAAAGTAGCGAATATTCTCGCACCCGTAGAGGCGCAGTAATTGGCTGCGAGATCCTGGCTTTATGCATGTGGACTGCTTTATGAAGCTATTTGAATTGGCTATATATTTGGTGGCATTCGACTGGAAGACCATGGGTAATCTAAATGTCCGTTAAAAGCTTTAGTCAACGCTCAAGTCCTGCCAACAATCATCCTCTTCAGCTTCCGCTGGCTAATTTAGTCACAAGGGCGTTACCAGTTGCGGACCGGGAGGCGATCGCAGTCTACATGCCGTGGACAGGGGAAGCGATTGGCAGCGTTCCTGCCTGCACAGAGGAGGATGAAATTTGCCCTGAAGCGGGCTAGCGAGGCTCGTAAGCGACGTTGGCTGCAGGCTGTCAATGAGCGATCGCGCAGCAATCCTTTTGCGCTATCACGACCTGGTGCTCCAGCGGCAGGATGAACTACTGGACCTAGTTCAAATTGAAAGTGGTAAGGCCCGCCGCAATGCCCCAGAAGAAGTGCTGGATGTGGCGATCAACAGTCGTTATTATGCAATTCACGCCAAGTCCTACTTAAGCTTAAAAATCTCGGCGGCGGCAAGGGCTTCCCCTGCTTACCTCAACGCAGGAGCATTACCATCCCCTTGGAGTAGTAGGTATCATTGCCCCCTGAACTATCCCCTGGCGCTAGCAGTGTCCGATGCCATCCCCGGCGTTAATTGCCGGCAATGCAGTTGTTCTCAAACCTGCCCTGAGACACCGTTTACCGCCCTATTTGCAGTCCAGCTGCTGCAGGATGCAGGTCTGCCAGAGACCTGTTTCAGGTTGTCACGGGACGCGGTAATATTATTGGCCCCCTCTAATTGCCGGGAGTGATTTTCTCGTTTACCGGCAGTTCCCAAACGGACGGGCGATCGCCCGTCAGGCTGGAGAGCATTTGATTCCCTACTCCATGGAACTAGGCGGCAAAATGGCGCTGGTGCTAAACGATGCCAATCTAGACCAAGCAGTTGTGGGAGCGCTGCAGGGTTGTTTTGCTAATGCGGGACAACTGTGCATTTCTGTGAGCGCCTGTACGTGCAAAGCGGCATTTATGAGCGCTTCCTGCAGGCGTTTGTAGAAAGAACCACTGCCCTGCGGTTGGGTGCGTCCCTTGACTACGAGGCAGATGTTGGCTTAATGGGTAAAGATCAGCTACTGAAGGTAGATACTCACGTTCGAGATGCGGTTGCCCAAGGTGCTACCGTCTTAGCAGGGGGATGTGCCCGTCCAAATATTGGCCCGTTTTTTCTACGAACCAACTATCCTGACTGGGGTAACACCTCAGATGCAAGTTGCCCAGTCAGAAACCTTCGGTCCGGTAGTAGCGGTATACTGCTTTGAACGCATAGAAGAGGCAGTGCAGGTAGCGAACGACTCAACCTACGGGCTGAATGCTAGCATCTGACGCGCAATACCCGGATGGCCCGACAGTTGGCCCGACAACTCCAGAAGGCACCGTGAATATTAACGAAGCGTATGCGGCAACCTGGGTATCGGTTGATGCGCCAATGGGTGGGATGAAAGATTCAGGCATCGGTCGGCGTCATGGCAGGTAGTACTGAAGTACACGGAACCACAAACTATTGCAGTCCAACGCTGGCCGGCACTGCGCCACCACTGCGGATGAATGGGCAGTACTATGCTTGGCTGGTGACGGCTTTCCATGCCTCCTGCACGGTATATTCCCGGTTGGCGATAGAAGAAATCCTGAATGAAATTTCGTACTGTACTGTATGCTGCTGGAAAACCACCAGGCGATACTTTGCTGAGGTTAGACCCGTGGCGATCGGGATATATTTTTACAGCCGGTGCTCACTTCAGTTACCGGGTCGTTGGCCCTTGTTGCAGGCTCTTTGACCGCGAACAGCTGCCCCGGCTCCTGCTGCCGCATTCAGTGGCGCAGTAAAGGAACTGGTTAGCGACGCATTGGCAAGCTTCTTTACTGCAGATATGGCAACTAAAACCATCCCTCTTACTGTGTTGAACTCTTAGGAGGGCACCATCGAGACGCTTTCGTGCTGACCCTTTACCTGGTGAAGTTGTCCCAGTCTACAAAGGAGTGGTGGTATAGCAATAAACTTGCAGACATTCCAGCGGAGAATGAAATGTAGTACTGCAGAATGGATCCAGTCCTGCAACATCCACAAGCCTGCCCGCCGTTTCCTTGGGCAGTGCGTAACCTAAGGTTATCCGTTCCGGCATCTGGCTTACGCTGTCTACAGGCGGTGGTATGCCGCCAGGATGAAGGTTGCAGATTCTGGTACTCAACTTTCTATCGCGCAACTGTGACGGAACCCGCTTATTCAACATTCACAATAATAAGGCCTGAATAGGTTGCGGAACTCTTTCAGTTACTAAGACAGTTACTCAACAGTTCTATGACACGGTAACCATTTCTTTTCCGGTTCTGCTTCCTTTGTATTGACCTTCCCAGCGCTGTGCGCCTTGTGTTGGAGAGCATCGACAACTGGCATATTCCGCCATCTATCACCTTCAAATTTGCCAACTGAAGATTACCGGTCTGCCGCGGAAGAAATGTCACTATAGCCACGAGAGAGGCTCTGGAGCTGGGCATAATTATTCATGGCTAAATGAGGCGAAAATAGCGGTGCGCTCATTACTCTGACCACCAGTAAACAATCCCCTAGGACAATACCGATTAGACCTGAACACGATAAAGTCATCGTTGCCTCAACTACTTCGTCGCCAACGCTTAAACACCGCGCGGAAATCACCACGCGCAGGCTTCAAGATCATGTGCTCCCTGAAACGCCTTGGGTGTAAGCTGGTTGAAGACGGTCCGCAGCGTTTCTCGGCCATCGCGCGCTTTCGTCAGCGTAGTCCTGTCTCTTCCTGCGGCACTTCTGGCTCGGCAAACAGGGACGTGCGCTTTCTGACCAGTGCCGCATAGCGAGCGAAGCGTGAGCGTTTTGCCCTGATACAAAGCGCGGCTGGATACCCTCACCAATAATGTTGACGTCCCATTACCGCCATAGCAGAACCATTGCCCCCATACCGGTACTCCAGCAGCGTAATCGCGGAACCGTCAACCTTTGATCACTGCTCAGGGTGACCACTAAATCTTTTGCCCAGGTATACGCGCAATACGGGAATGTCGCAACACCATCATGGTGAATGAGGCCATGTCACCGTCGATTACCAGATAGTCTCATCACGGCATAATCAGACCGCCGTCGGCATTCAGCGGTTCAGAGAGTCGTGATCATCATCTCCGTCAGGCCTGGCGCGCTTCTGTCTGTTCCATTAGCAACACTTAAATCACTGGTGCAGGTCCCCTTGTTTTCATCCATTGTAATTTCGCCACTCAGCGTATTGTTGCGCTACCGGTAATAAAGTTCTTCGCTGCACTCATTATTAACTTCTCCTTTAATCAATAATTGTTCGTTGTATGTAACGGGTGATGTTTAGCCTAAGAAGGTGTTCTGGGTCCTTTCAACCTGTTTACTGGTACCGCGGTACTCCCATGGGGACATTTCCAGCGCCAGCAGCTCTTCTCAGGTGTTGCAGGGATTGTCAGGAGAGTGGTGCTGCCTCTCTTTAACAGATTTACTCATTTGGCGCAAACCAGTACAGCGCGCCACAGCTTATTACTAAGAACGTCAGAATATCTGGAGTTAGATAATCTCTTTAAAAATATCCGGGGTTGAAGAAAGCGATAATCTGGGGCAATTATCCAGAAATTTTGCGGCTTACAGACTGGAGATCTGCTGCTTCTTAAGCCGTTACTCAGAAGCGCTCATGCCGCAAAACCAAATTCAGGAGCAAATGCGCTGGGACGATAAACTGCTTCCGGCAATGAATAATCCGGCTTGCAAGGTGCAGCTCTTCCTTGGTCGGCCTGTTGCCACTCAACGCCTTTAGCAAAACAGACATTACCCATCTACCTGCAGGAATATTTTAAAATGGGTGAATGGGGCGCGCCATAAAGAGATACTCCGGCTACCTTGATTCTATTCAGGGCAGGGTATATACAACGGTTACAGCCGTTGAGACCGCTGCTAAGTACATTGCCGAACAGGCCATCCAGCAGGTGCTCAAGACTATTGAGCGATTACG
The DNA here is from genome assembly GCA_030447595.1 of Thermosynechococcaceae cyanobacterium YX3bin19. Taxonomy (GTDB): domain Bacteria; phylum Cyanobacteriota; class Cyanobacteriia; order Thermosynechococcales; family Thermosynechococcaceae; genus JAUJON01. The sequence goes on along the minus strand of JAUJON010000048.1, from coordinate 3,609 downwards.
TAAACAAGATGGCAGCACTACCTTGCCGATCCACCTGGGTGAAGCCGTGATCACTGAACCGACTGAAGCACCAAACCTGATCACTACCTGGAGCTAATGACTGCGCTCAAAATAAAACGCTTCATACTAGTCTCAGGTGGAGCAGATTATTGAGCGCAGAAGAAGTACTAAATTCAGGTTCAAATCAAACTCACAGCTTTCTTCTCGTTTGACCTGTGGACGCTCAGGCAGCCAGAAACGGTCTGGCGATCGCCTGCGGAACTTTGCCGACACCCACAGAACTGGTCACCACCGTCCACGCGCAAACGCCGGAGCGATACTTCTCGCAAAATTTAACCCATTACCATCCTGAAAGACTTGCTGATGGAGAAAACGGTTCAACAAGCGCACAGATGTGGCATGACCTGCAAGCCTACCTACGCATTAGCCAACGGATCTGGGAGCTGGTGCCTGCTGGGCTAAACTTCAGGGCCATCTGGTGCGGCGGGTCGAAGGCCTACTGGGACCAGGAGACAGTAAAGCTATACGTGCAGAAGGGCAGGTTCCCCCGTTTACGACGAAGAAAGGTTCCGGATGCCACGCAGCTTTAGAGCGAATGACTTTATTCTTCCTGGAAAATCATCGGTGGCTCTGCCGCACGTTGGCAGCCACAATGTTCGCTCTCTTGCTAGGCGGTGTCGCCATTTACCCGGAATACCGTTACCGCGTCATTACCTTTGAACTGCAGAACGTGTTACGCTGCGCGCTGGCGGACCAGCTGGCGAAGCCCTGGTGGGCAGGGCCACCGGGTGGTTTACTGCCCTTGCAGTGTGATTCCTGGTATGTCCCTACACAATCCGGCGGTTGCTGGAGAATACCCATGCCCAGATAGTTCTTGCGCACCAGAATTTGACCGAAATGTAGCCATTTCACTGGCTGCACCGGTAGCGGGAAAGGGTTTTGCCCTGGCTCCAATGTACCAGACACAGACTACGCGAATGCAGCGAACCGAGAACAGGCTCTTGGGGCAGTGCAAACAATTCGCCAGCAGCTTGGCAAGGCCTACTGGCCGCTGATCAATGGGGAATGGATTGCGACTGCGGCAACATTTGCCTCGGTTAACCCTGCCAATCCTGAAGAAATTGTCGGTCAGGTCGGCTCGATCAGCATCGAGGAGGCTGAACAGGCAATTGCGGCGGCGAAAGCTGCCTTTCCCCGCTGGCAGCGGACCCCAGCACAACAGCGCAGTAAGCTGTTGTGCCGTGCTGCTGATTTAATGGCACAGCGGCGGGCCGAGTTAGCTGCCTGGATGGTGTTTGAAGTGGGCAAGACCCTGCAGGAGGCAGATGGGGAGGTATCGGAGGCGATTGATTTTTGTCGCTACTATGCTGGGGAAATGGAGCGCTTAGACCAGGGGTACGATCGCAACCTACCCGGGGAAACGAATCGCTATCACTACCAACCTCGGGGCATTGCCGTGGTGATTTCCCCCTGGAACTTTCCGCTGGCGATTCCCACAGGCATGACGGTAGCTGCTCTAGTAAGCGGTAACTGCACTTTGCTGAAACCGGCTGAGCCGTCTTCAGTGATTGCGGCAAAGCTAGCTGAGATTTTGGTGGAGGCCGGGATTCCGCCCGGTGTATTCCAGTACGTGCCAGGGCGAGGGTCGGTCGTGGGTCCCTACCTGGTCAAGCATCCTGATGTCCACATGATTGCCTTCACAGGTTCCCAGGAAGTGGGCTGCCGCATCTATGCTGAGGCAGCGGTGCTCCAGCCGGGGCAAAAGCACCTGAAGCAAGTGATTGCCGAGATGGGCGGTAAAAACGCGATTGTGATTGACCAAAGTGCCGATCTGGACCAGGCGGTGGCTGGGGTGGTGCAGTCGGCCTTTAGCTACAGCGGTCAGAAGTGCTCTGCCTGTTCGCGGGTGATTGTGCTGAACGCCATTTACGATCGCTTTGTAGCCCGGTTGGTTGAGGCCACACGCTCACTCAATATCGGCCCAACGGTTGATCCAGCGACTCAGGTGGGGCCGGTGATTAATGCCCAGGCCCGCGATCGCATTCAGGAATATATTGCCAAGGGTAAAGCAGAAGCAGACGTTGCCCTGGAAATGCCCACGCCGGAACCCGGTTACTTTATTGGGCCTGTGGTCTTTAGCGAGGTACCGCCAGATGCGGTGATTGCCCAAGAGGAGATCTTTGGCCCGGTGCTATCAGTGCTGCGGGTTCAGACTTTTGACGAAGCAATCAACCTCGCCAACGGCACCCACTACGCTCTGACGGGGGGCCTTTACTCCCGTACACCCTCCCACATTGAGCAGGCCAAAGCGCAATTTGAGGTAGGGAATCTTTATATCAACCGCGGCATCACAGGGGCGATCGTCGATCGACAACCCTTTGGCGGCTTCAAGCTTTCCGGCGTTGGCTCTAAGGCAGGGGGGCGAGACTACCTACTGCAATTTCTAGAGCCGCGCGTTGTTACGGAGAATATCCAACGTCAGGGATTTGCACCCATCGAAGGAGTAGATGAGTAGTCCGGGAGCGATCGTCCCTAAGCTACTGACTCTTGAATATTTAGGGCAGAATAACAGTGACCGGCAAGTTTTAAATTTTGTAATAGGAAGGTCTGTGTGAGTAATACTAGCAACTTTCGTCAAGCATTTCGTCAGGCAGGCCAGCAGGCTCTAGTTGGCCCAAATGTGATTAAAAACGCCCTCCCCTACGTTGGCGCTGGGCTCCTCTTGACTGCCGTCGGCACCTATGGTGGTATCCAAGTTCTGGCGACCAATCCTGGTCTATTTTTCCCCACCTTTATCGGTGCTGTAATCCTGGAATTGGTGCTTTTCTTTGTAGCCAGGGGAGTGGCTGAGCAAGGCAAAAACAGCACTGCCTTACCCCTTTTAGCAGCCTATAGTTTGCTATCGGGTTATACCTTAGCTGGGATAGTTACCCTCGCTTTGCAGACTCAGGGCGTTGGGCTTGCAGGAGTTGGATTTGCGGCACTCGGCTGTGGTGTTACCTTTATTGCCGGGCGGCAAATTGGCTCTAACCTATCTGATCAAGATGGCCTAGCTTTAAGTAAAACTATCAGCCTGGGCGTCATTGCACTTCTGGTTGTCGTCGGGGCTCAGTTTTTGTTTTCGCTGTTTGGCATCTATACCCCAACTTGGCTGGAAATCGCCATTTCCGGGTTGGGCGTGATTATCTTTGCTGGTGCTGCAGTGGGTCTCTGTTTGATCGTGCCGCGCACGATGTTGCGGAAGCGATTCAAGTCGCGATCAACGCGGTTTGCCATAAAACACCAGTGACAAGTGACAAGTAACGAGTAACCAGTCTTTGCGACTCGTCACTCGTCACTCGTTGCTCGTTACTAATTTCGATTCCTGATATCGCCCCGGGCGAAGATGCTGGCGACGTAGGTCAGCACATCGGCGGCGCTTTGCTCGTTGTAGCCGAAGTCGCGGATCAAACGCGCCTTGACCACATCGATCTTTTCCTGCGTGTCTTTGTCCACCACCTGCGACACAAGCGAGGTCAACTTGATCGAGTCCTTTTGGTCCTCGAAGAGTTTCAGCTCAAGGGCGCGATGCAAGCGTTCGTTGGTCTTGTAATCGAATTTTTTGCCTTC
>JAUJON010000047.1 GCA_030447595.1 Thermosynechococcaceae cyanobacterium YX3bin19 | reverse complement strand
GGGAATGTTCACTGCTAAGTTTTGGCTACCCCTCAGTAGAGAATGGTCCTCGCACCTAGCACTCATTCTTGGTATTTTCTACTAAAACTGTATCTCTAAGAAGTGATGCTTAGGTAAGCGATGGTCCTGCCTCTAAAACTTCAGATGAAAATGCAAACTGGCTATAAAGATTTGCTGAGGCTTAGCGTTGAGATACAGCAATACTGGATGATCAAGCAGATTGCTATCGGATTAACGGAGAAGGAACAGCGCCTACTAAATCAGCTTCAGGAAGCGTTTCGGCGCACAGGAGAGGAGCAAAACACTTTTCTGGATAAGACCGGCAGAATAAAATGGTTTCGGCCCACTAGTCATGAATAGTGCCATCAGGCATAATTGCCCCCCTTAAATTGGCTGCCCTAAGGTTAGCTCGATCCAGGTTCGCCAAGCTTAGGTCAGTCCCCTGCAAGTCCGCCCCCCTCAGGTCTGCTTCCCGTAAGTCGGCTCCACTCAAATCTGCCCCCCTTAAACTGGTCCCCCTCAGATCTGCCTTCTGTAAGTCGGCTCCTAGTAAATTAGCTTCTCGCAGGTTTGCATCATTTAGCTTAGCTCGAAGCAGTTTTACTCCTATCAGTTTGGCTTCAATCAGATTTGCCCCGCAAAGGTTAGCTTCACTAAGGTCTGTCCAACTTAAGTCTTCCCCGTTGAGGTTTACAGCACCTGAGGTCCGCCTCATAATATTCGTTTTTCCCATTGCATCTTGCTCAGAAAAGCTTGTTGGTATCCGTGTCCTCTAACTGCTCACCATTCAGGCTCCAGCTGCTGTTGGATAATTTCCAAACAGCCTTCCAAGCGCAAATCTGTATCAGCAGTTTTACAGGGTCAGAAATTCACAGCTAGCCGTAACCCATGTTTTCATCTCTTCACAGGGATGCAAAGAGCTAACATTGAGTCAGAAAAGAGGCTCTATAGCTTCATCGGCAGCTATTTCATCCTTTCCTTGATCGCAGCTAAAGGTCCGTACTATTCTCAATATCGCGAACCTTCATGAAGCACTCGTGAAGCTTTTATGGCCTCTCATGAAGGTTTCATGAGACCTTTCTTAGGTTCGTAGTCGGTAGCCAAAGCCTCTAATAGTCTCGATCAGGCAAGCGCCTAACTTCTTGCGGAGATAGCCAACATAAACATCTACAATGTTGGAGCCAGGGTCATAGTCGTAGCCCCAGACGCGGCTGAGAAGCTGCTCTCGACTCATGACTTGTCCTGAATGGCGGATAAAGGTTTCGACTAGGATGAATTCCCGAGCGGATAGCTCTACCGGGCGATCGCCAACCCAAGCTTGGTGAGTGCGCAAGTCCAGTGCCACATTGCCTGTTTTGAGGACCATCTCCTCTTTTCCTTTCGGCAAGTGACGGTCACGCAACCGCAGGCGCACGCGGGCAAGCAGTTCTTCGAACCGAAAGGGTTTCGTCACGTAGTCATCGGCTCCACCCTCCAGTCCAGCAACTTTATCGCTCAGATCATCGCGGGCAGTGAGGATAATAATTGATAGGTGTTCCCCCCGGCCTCGTAATTCCTCTAAGACCAGCCAACCATCCTGGCCAGGCAGACCCAGATCGAGGATCAGGAGGTCAAACTTGCTACTATTAGCCATGGCAACTGCTTCATGCCCGTCCTTAGCAACTGCAGTGGTGAATCCGTTAGCCCTCAGACCTTTTTCTAGAAAGGCAACAATGCGAGGTTCGTCCTCGGCAATGAGAATGCGGTTCATAGAGCCAGACCTTTGGCGGGGTTGAGAGGAAGGATAACTGTGAAGGTAGAGCCGCTGCCTGTTCGGCTCACTAGTTCTACTCGGCCCCTATGAGCTTCGGCAATAGCCCGGACGATCGCCAATCCCAAACCAGCTCCTTCAGAGCGACGGTGACTATTGTAGCTACGGGCAAAGCGCTCGAAGATCCGCTCTTGGTCTACAGCGGCAATCCCTTCCCCAGTATCACGAACCCAGAAGTAGACGTTGCCCTCACTTAATGCTGAACCCAAGGCAATGCAATCGCTTTCTGTAGTGTACTGAGTCGCATTCTGAGCCAAGTTCATGATCGCCTGAGTGATCCGCTGGCGATCAGCCAGGATCAGCCCTGAAGCCTGTGCCTCTAATTGCCAGTTTCGTAAGGCTAGTGCCTTCGCCTTAGAGTATAGTTCCTCAGTCAGCGAACTCAGTTCCACGCGCTCTAGATTCAAAAAACGAGGCTGTTCTGCCTTAGCCAATAGCAATAGGTCATTAACAAAGCGGCTCATACGGTCTAGCTCATCAATCACTAATTCCACGGTTTCACGCTGCTCTTTGGGATCATCACCCAGTAGTTCTAGATGGCCGCGAATGATGGTGATAGGAGTGCGAAGTTCATGGCCGGCGTCGTTGATAAAATCGCGCTGACTGGTAAAGGCAGCCTGGAGCCGCGCTAGCATCTCGTTAAAGGTAACGGTTAGCTCGGTAATTTCGTCTGTTCCTTGTACCAAAATGCGTTGAGTTAAGTCTGACTCACTGATCGAGCGGGCCGTTTCGGTGAGTAAACGCAGACGGGCTAATATCTGTCCTGCTGCCAACCAAGCTACTGAGGAGGTTAGAGCAATAATAGCCATAATCCCCTCGACAACCCCGACAACTAAAACCGTATGAGCGATCTCCTCACGCTCGTGAACATCAGTACTGAGTACCACAAACACCCCCAGTCTTCCTTCTATCACGACCGGCTCTGCTAAAAAGAGAACGAAGCTAGAGTCTGAAACTTCCTTCTGGCTCCACTCAGGTTGAGTCAGTTGAGACCAATGGTTGATCAGCTTCGCATCAGGCTGCACAGAGGCAGGAAGGGAGGTAGGGTTCGACTTGTAGACCCGACCATTTAACAGCGTCAGCAGGAACTCATCCTCATTTGGAACATTGCGCTTCAGAAAGACATCGAAGATAGCAGCAATGTCATCTCCAAAGGGGTGACCCGTCGCTGGGTCTCGTCCCTTAACCAATTGTCGGAACTCCTCTACCTCTTGAACCAGAGCTTTCCGGGTTTGTCTTTCGTTGTAAACCATCAAAAGCTGGCGGATTACCACCAGGGAGACCACTGTTGAGAAAGCCACTAGCACTAAATAGGAGACCAGGACGCGGGCTCCCGCTCCATAGAAGATTTTCTGCCACCTATAAGACTGCTTAGGCTTCATCACTTTGTTGTGTCGACACTGCCCATTGAGATTTAGTACTGCTGAAGAGTCAGGGTTTAAAGGGTACACCTGGGCTTGAACTAGCGATCGCCCCTAAGCTATTGCTCAACAGCATGCGGAAATTACAATCAGCAGTCAAGAGAAGGTTGGAAGCTGCTTTCAGGGGCTGCTAACAAGGGTCTAGCTTCAGGTAGCGCTTTTTGGCAGCTTTGTTTTTGTCCCGAGTTTGTCACTTTTTTTGCTTAAGCTTTAGAAGCAATTTGAGGATTATACAGAACTCGTTTGTTTGGCGGCTACTTTGGCCCCAGGTAGGGAAATTTAAGGGACTTCCACATTACTTAGAACTTAGAACTGGCACTGACGGATTCCCTTAAACTCAGTGCGCCAAAAACAGGTTGTCATGAAAAAGCTTACCTTTGCAAACATCAAAAAATGCTTATCTTCTAAAGAATGAAATATTACAGTATTACGGAGTTATTAAGGGATAACCAAGCATGGGTTACCAAACAGCAGCAAGCTGACCCAACCTATTATTAAAGTTTTACTTTTTCCCTCTTAACTTCCTAATTTTCACTGGCTAAAAGTCAGTTATCTGAAGATAGTCATTAGTAAACCGGGTGCGTAGCGCTAAAATTTCTTTATTAGCAACAACTATAAGCCACAAACATCAAAAAATACTTATCTTCTAAACCATGAAATATCACAGTATTACGGAATTATTAAGGGACAACCAAGCCTGGGCTACCCAACAGCAGCAAGCTGACCCTAATTACTTCCATAACCTCTCAATGGGTCAAACTCCGCCCTATCTCTACATTGGGTGTTCGGACAGCCGCTTGCCCCTGACAAACTTTACCAAAACCTGTCCAGGGGAGATTTTTGTTCACCGCAATATTGCCAATCAGGTCTGCCTGACAGATATCAACTTTCTATCGGTGCTGGAATATGCGATCGCTCACCTGCACGTTCAGCACATTATTGTCTGTGGTCATTACTATTGTGGTGGCATTCAGGCGGCCCTCGAAGGAACGGCTACAGGGGTGGTAGATAGCTGGGTCAACCCGATTCGAGAACTGTATCTACAGAAGCAAGAGGAAATTGACCAACTACCCGACCGCCAAGCCAAACTCTTCCGACTGGCCGAATTGAACGTTGAAGCTCAAGTTAAAAACCTCTACCAAACCTCAATTATGCGCCAGGTCTTACGAGAAGAACGGGCTCCTGCAGTTCATGGTTGGGTGCTCGATCTGCATTCAGGCCTAATTAAAGATTTAGATGTTTCAACCGAATCCTGGCAACTTCATCCTAGTTGTCCTGCTCCTGGTTCTTTACTGCCAGTAGCGTAGTGTTCTAGACCTGTAGAGAAGATTACATGGGGCGACCCAACTCGTAATAAAATCGCCCCTTTTTGTCTCTAACTTTGCCACTTTTTCTCCTTATTAAGAGCACTTTGAGTATTTTAGAGAACTCATTTGTTTAGCAGATACTTTGGCTTAGAGGAGAAACTTAAAGGAGCTTCCACAGTACTCAGCACTGACACTGACGTATAACCTTCAATTCAGTGAGCCTACAACCTGCTGTCATGAAAAAGCCCGCCTTTAGAATCAAAAAGTACTTATCTTCGACTAATCAGTGGCTAGAAGAGACCTCCGAGCGATCGCTGAACCAAGCATATAACGCTGCAGTAAAGATCAAAAAATTGAAGATAAGTATTTTGCTGGCAACAAAATATCTTTAAGTGCACAACATGGACACACCGCGTCCTCCTACCTTCAGTCTGAGTTGCAGAAAAACCTAAGAATTATCAAATTTCGTCTTCTACAGTTTAATGCTAGTAATTTCATTACAAATACACCTCAGGATGATATTCCCGCAAACAGGGTGATCACGAAAGTTACTCCCGACGAGAATGATGCCTACCCCGAAGAAAGAACTTTAAACACAGATCAGTATACTCTTGACCTGGAAGTACGTGATCGGTCTACTGTCTTACTGGAAAAGCTAAAATTTGTTGGTGAAATATTAGAAAGATACAAAAATGACAATTCTGCTCTAGCAGCTGTAGAACAATCCTCCACCAATAAAAAGATCAAGCTAGAAAAAAAGATTCCCAAACTGGGGCTCTGAGCGTAAAAGACAATCCTGCAATTTACAAAACTAGCATCTTACCCAGATCAATTATTAGAACTGCGAACAGATTCAGGCAAGATCTAGATCCAAGTTCAGAACAAAAGATTATTGATGGCCACCATATTTCTCGGATTAAAACAAGAATTTCTATCAGAATTATTCTAATACTAATTTTTGTTCCTCTACTCACGCAAGTACTTTCTAAGCAATTGCTCGTTGGTCCTATAGTTGATCGCTTAAGAACTCTAGAACCAATTGAAATATTATCTAACCATGAACTAAAAGAGAAGATATTTGCCGAGCTAGAAGAATTCGAAGGAACAATAAGATTTGAGGGGCTACTGGGCCTGCTCCCTAATGCTTCTCAAGAGGAAAGAGAAACGCAAATTAAAGAGAAAGCTGCTGAACTTACAGGCGAGTACAGCCACGAAAGCAATAACGCAATCAAAAATATTCTTTCTGACGTGCTATCACTCGGAGCTTTTACTGTTATTGTTGCTACTTGCAGGAGAGAGATTGCAGTTTTAAAGTCTTTTATTGATGAACTAGCCTATGGATTAAGCGACAGTGCTAAAGCTTTCATCATCATCTTGTCCACAGATGTCTTTGTTGGCTATCACTCTCCGCACGGTTGGGAAGTTCTGCTAGAGAAGGTTTTAGCCCACTTCGGCCTACCAGAAAGTATGGACTTCATTAATGCTTTCATTGCTACTGTACCAGTGTTCATGGATACCATGTTTAAGTATTGGATCTTCCGGTACTTCAACCAAATTTCTCCTTCAGCAGTAGCTACCTACAGAAATATGAATGAATGATAACTTGTCCCAGCTCAAACTGTTGTAAACCCACTGATTAATAATAGCTTTGCTGTATCAGTATCAACTTTTGTGCTGAAGGAGGAGGTATTTATAGCTGCAGCCAATATTTATATAAGCTTTGTACCTGTGTAAGCTTTATAGCTAAATAACGGTTACTAGTCTTGAGGTACTTTATCCTGAGGAACTTAGCTATTAGTTTAGATTAATTTGTGTCATTTGATGGCCTAATTGCCTCATTGTGCAGTTTATTAGAGGTATGAAATTGCTTAGATTTAAATCTCCTAAGTCTGGTTCTGCCAAGCGATCACCAAAGAAAAGCCGTTTCTTACCAAATTTTTCCCTGCTAATTTTCAAAAGACTGCGCCGGTTTCGCAGAAAGCATGGTTTAAACCAATATTTTGTTAAACATAGACGTGCAACAATACAACTGAGATCCCTTGGAGGTAAGTATCAAGGCTACACGGGGAAAGACCTATCCTGGCCTCAAGTAGTTGGACAACTTATTAAGTCAGTACTTCCAGCAATTCTTCCCTATACGCTTGTGTGTGGTGGATATGCTTTAGCAGTTTCACTAATCCATTTTCTTCACGCTGATTTTATTTCTAATGTTATTAGTGATAGTAAGGTTCTGCCCAATGTTATCTTGAGTTTCAATATTATCTTAAGTTTACTATTGGTTTTTCGCACAAACTCAGCCCACGATCGCTTTTGGGAAGGCCGTAAACTTTGGGGAGCGCTAGTCAATACGGTTCGAAACTTAGCCCGCGATATCTGGATTGTTATTGAAGAACATAGCCCAGAGGATCGAGTAGAAAAAGAAGCAACCCTGCGACTCGTTGTTGCTTTTGCCTTTGCTATGAAGCTGCACCTGCGAAAGGACCCTGTAGACAATGAGTTAGAGCCGTTGATGTCGTCACTCAAGTATTTCCAGTTGAAGGATGTCCACCACCCACCACTAGAAATTTCCTTCTGGATTGGAGATTATCTGCAGAACGAGTATGCCCGTGGAAATGTAAATGTCTACCAAGTAGCTGCCTTACAGAAACTAGTGGATGATCTCGTAGATATTTTAGGCGGCTGTGAGCGTATTTTGAAAACGCCAATGCCCCTCCTCTATACCATTCTTCTCAAAGGGCTACTGCTGGTCTATTTCATTGTATTACCGTGGGAACTAGTTGATGGTTTAACTTGGTGGACTGCCCCAATCATGGCAGTTATTACTATCGTTTTGCTCAGTATTGATGAGATTGGGGCTGAGATTGAGGAGCCTTTTGGGCATGACCCCAACGACCTACCTTTGGACCTCATTTGTAATACGATGTTGCGTAATGTTAGCGATCTAATTGCCCTTGCACCCTGTACTCGATACTTTACCGATCAGCCTCATACTCCTTCTGATGCTAGGTGAAGTTGAGGATGAAGTGTTTACCCCCCGTCGCAGCGCTACTCAGCACCCTGTTTATTGTTCAGATAATTTAGCATCCGTCCGTCTCCTAGAAATCCCAAGGCTCTTAAAATGAGTAGATTTCATCAGGTTATGCATTCCTTAGCAACCCTTGCCACTCCTGGAACATTCCTATTGAGCTGTAGGTGAGGGTTGTGGATGGAGCAGCACTCAAATAGACCAATTGAGGTGACAAACGTAGTTGAGCGTGATGTATCAAGTAGCACCCTCCCTAAGGTAGAGCCTTGGGTGCTGTTCTCAACGGTTCTCGCCTCCAGCATGGCGTTCATTGACACTTCGGCGCTTAATGTTGCCCTGCCTGCAGTGCAGGCGGACCTCCAAGCAACCGGCACACAGCTGCTTTGGATTGTCAACGCTTACCTACTAATGCTTGCAGCGCTGATCCTGGTTGGTGGGTCGCTAGGGACAGACTAGGTCGCAAGAAGGTTTTTATAGCTGGAATCAGCTTGTTTATTATCGGCTCCTTGGCTTGCGGGGTTGCCCCTACCACCGAATTTCTGATTGGAGCGCGAGTTGGGCAGGGCATCGGTGGTGCAATCATGATCCCTGGTAGCCTCGCAATCATCACTGCTACTTTTGAGCCAAGCAGGCGTAGTCAAGCTATTGGGCTATGGGCAGCAATAACCACGATCGTGACCATTGCCGGTCCAATATTAGGGGGCGTACTGGCTGACGCCGGCCTATGGCGGGGAGTTTTCTGATCAACCTACCACTGGGAGTTACCACCTTGTTGGTGCTCTACTTCAAAGTTCCTGAAAGCCGCAATGAAGAAACGTCTGGACCAATCGACTACCCTGGTGTGCTTCTTGCGGTTCTGGGGCTTAGCTGGCTCACCTACAGCTTCATCTCCCTGCCCGACCTTGGATTCCGCGACCCCCGCATTTATGGAACGCTGGGGGCGGAATTATGGCGCTGGTGACTTTTATGGTGGTCGAGGCAGGCAGCGACCACCCGATGATGCCCCTGCACTTGTTTAAATCACGTACCTTCAGTGGGACCAACCTTTTAACCCTGTTTCTCTATGCAGCACTGGGCGTGGGCACCTTATTTCTACCCTTAAACTTGGTGCGGGCGCAGGGTTACAGTCAATCTGCAGCCGGGTTGGCAGACACGCCTTTTGCCCTGCTGCTCGCGGGGCTATCTCCCTGGACAGGTAAGTTGGCAGCTCGTTATGGACCTCGCCTATTCCTGATTGCAGGTCCTCTATAGCTGGGGTAGGATTTCTACTGATGGCCTTCGTTGGTCTTACAGATGGTCCCTGCGACTACTGGACCACCTTCTTGCCGGGTATTACGGTATTTGGGATAGGGATGGCTGTTACTGTCGCGCCGCTGACTAACGTCGTGATGAGTTCAGTGCCAACGCAGCATGCGGGAATGGCCTCGGGGATCAATAATGCGGTTTCACGCACAGCCAGCGTGCTGGCAATTGCTATAGTCGGGTCAGTAGCGCTGCATGTGTTCGCGGGGGCAACGGAAGCCCGTACCGCTAATATTCACCTCTCCAAGGAGGTGCAAATCGTACTCCAGTCCAAAGCTAACCAGCTTGGCCAAGCATCGATTTTAGCGGAAGTTGCCCCTGAAAATGTCAAGGCAGTAGTAATGGCGATCAAGTTGGCCTTCGTAGATACTTTTAGAGTGGTTATGCTCGTTTGCACTGGACTGGCGTGGCTTAGTGCAATTATGGGAGCACTTCTAGTCGAGAACCGAGGTTCCGTATCCGATCGCAGATAACAAGACTCTCATTGACAATCCAAAAATTGATTGTCAATGAGTACAGGTATCTAGCTGATTGCCTGACAGAAGTAGATGAAAGCTAGTAGCAGAGGGATTTAAGCGAAAAAAGGTAGAGAGACATGCGAGGCTAAAAGTTACCACACAAATAGCTCGATGAACATGTCCAACTCTACCCACCTGTATGGTCAAGTATTTGCCTTCTTGCGTCAATATAGTCGTGCCCACGATTTGCGCCATCTCAAAGCGTTGGCATGGATGGTCAGGGCCTTGGTCTGTAGTGGACAACTGAGCCTGCCTGCTTGGGAGCCTTTTTGTGCTAAGTCGAGCCACCCAAGCTCAGAGCGTGGAGAGACGATGGCAGCGATTTCTGGTCAACGAGCGGGTTGAGGTCAATGCTTTATCTGTGCCCCTAGTGCTCGTGGCGTTGAGTGGGTGGAAACGGCGCAGCGGCTGTATCTGGCTTTGGACACGACAGTGCTATGGGTCGTTACTGCATGATTCACTTGTCAGTTGTCTGCTGTGGACGAGCTGTGCCGTTGTTATGGCGGGTGCTAGAGCCACGGTGGCATTCGCTGAGTACAAAGGGATGCTCAAAAAAGCCCGGTGGCTGTTGCGTGACCACGGGGATGTGATGCTGTTGGCCGACCGGGGCTTTGCCAATCATGACTTGATGGGGTGGTTGCGAAACAGTCGCTGGCACTATTGCTTGCGCTTACCCGGCGACGTCTTGCTGCATGGTCCGAGACGGTATCCAACGCTGGTGGGTTCATTGTATCCACCCTTGGGGCAAGCGCGACTTTATCGCCATGTCGGCTTGTGGCTTGATGGTGTTCACTGTTGTAACTTCGTTCTGGCAACGGTTAAAGGCGCAAAAGAATCCTGGGCAGTTATCACCAACGAATCTCCCCCTTGCAGACGCTCTGGCAATATGCTTTGAGGTTTCAAGTGGAGGAACTATTCTTGGACAGCAAGTCGGGAGCCTTTGAGTTAGAAGATTCACGACTGCGCTCAGCAGCAGCCCTGGAACGTTTGTATCTGGTCGGAGCCATTGCGATTCTGTATGCTACAACTCAGGGTATGGCGGTACAACTAGCAGGCTTACGGCAACAGGTAGACCCGCATTGGCGGCGAGGCATTAGCTATCTCAAAATTGGCTGGCGGTGGCTCAACGGCGTTCTCCATAAAGGACGAGAACTGTTGGCTCCCATTCCACTTCTCCCCAAAGACCCACAGCCCTGTTTGCCTCTAAGCAGGCTAAGCGAGACTTCTATGACCAAATTTGGTTCTCCCGCATCCGTTCCCTGACCTGTCAGGCTTAAGTTGTCAAGGATTCACTCAGATCTGTCAGGCAGTCAGCTGTAGCATCTTTAACTAAACCACTCTGCACTTTTAGTGCAGAGGTTTGAGCGAGACTGAAAGTCCTTTTTACTCCAGCAGAAAGTTGTCGTTGTCTGCATTGGACGGATGGCGATGATGCTCCAGATATTCCTGCACCATTTGCTCACTTATGCTTCCAGTACTCCATGCTCCATAGCCAATCGCCCAGAAATGCTTGCCCCAGTATCGTTTCTGCAGCTCTGGATATTCCTGTTGCAGCCGCCTCGAAGTGCGGCCTTTGAGCCGTTGAACAATCTCACTAATAGATTGGGACGGAGGATACTCAATGAGCATATGAACGTGATCTTTGCTGACAGAACCTTTGAGAATGCGCATATCCTCAGCATCACAGATTTGGATCAGCAGTTCTCGACATCGCTTTTGAATCTCACCCTTGAGGACGTGATAGCGATATTTTGTCACCCAGACAATATGTACTGTCAAGCGAGTGAGCGTGTGATTCCCTCGTCGATTCTCAGCCATAGACTTTTTGAGTTCAGCCTAGGCTGGAGTAGAGTTGGGTAGCAACTAAAGTCTCGCACTGAAAGTGCGTAGCTTTGTACTAGCGTGTTTGGGACAGTAAAAATGGTATCAATGGATATCAATGAAAGCATACTCGCTTGACCTCCGCCAGAAGATTGTTGATACCTACGCTCAAGGCAATATTTCTCAGCGTCAGCTAGCGAAGCAATTCCGAGTCGCGTTGAGCTTTATCGAAAAATTACTCAAACAGCAGCGAGAGACTAGCAGCATTGCCCCAAAGCTTCGCACAGAACAAACCCCCACCAAGCTCAACTCCAGAGCAATTAATTGTTCTCAAGCAAATCGTGGAAGCGAACAATGACGCAACATTAGAGGAACTGCGCTACAAGTTGCAACACCAAACAGGCGTTCTGATTGGTCGCTCAACCGTGGACAGAATGTTGCAGAAGCTAAACCTAACGGTCAAAAAAAACTAGAGTAGCAAGGTTAGCTGGAGAGCCTTGGCTTCTAGAGCCAAGTAAGCTGATGGAGAACGACGAAACCGCAGTTGTTTAACTCGCTTGAGACGATGCTGTGCTAGTTGAGAGCGTAGCTGCTGCCAAGTTGCTAGTGCAGCAGGGACTAACTCTGCTGGCTGAAAGGTTTTAAGTTGAGTGGCGAGTGCAGCAACAACCAGAACAGACCCACGCAATACCAAGGAAGCGCTCGCCACTTTGCACTACATCGCCGTTGATGATGCCGAAGTTGTCCGAACACATGCTCGAGAGCATTGTTCGTTCGAGGTAAGTAACTAGCCAGAATTAAATATAAAACGCTCAACAGGGTATTCTCGTCGGTTTCCTCGGCTTTCAATTACCTCACTAACGTGATCGCCAAATCATACTCATGCTCAAACACCTCTGAACTAAGTTCATGACGCTTAAGATGCAGCCATTCATCCTCAATGCGGTTCATCTGAGGAGTAGGGCGGCAAGAAGAAAATGCACAAGCCCTCTGCTTGCCACTGCTGCCAGTATTGCTGCACCTGACGACTGCGATGGAAGGAAGCACCGTCCTGAATGATGACGGTGAATTGACCAGTGGCTAACCAATGCTGTTCGGCACGTTCTGCTTGCCAGTGCATCAACTTCAGGTAACGCTTTGTGTTGAAGCCGCCTACAACCATGCCGTAGTCAAAGCGTTCTTGTGGTTGCCAAAACCCTAGAACACTAATGCGTCGTCCTCGTCGCGAGGCTTTGGGAATACGGTGCTGTTTACCGCGTTTCACATAGCTGTAGGTCAGGGATTGGTCCGCTCAAACCCGCTTTCATCGAGGTACAACAACCGAATCACTCCACTCCTGTGCCCATTGCTTGAGCATCTGCCAATCTGCCCGTTTGAACTGGACGGAGTTCAGGTCTTTGGCAGTTGGAGGACTGTAGCGTAGTCGTTTCCAGCAGTACCCCTTTTTTGCAGCAAGCGGCTCATCTGACGCTGGCTTAATTCAACTTTCCGTTCGCTCGCGAGCCTCTGGCATAACTGCTGGCTGGTGTAGCTGCGAGGCTCGACCAACCAGTTCTCTACCGCTTGCAAGTCCTCTGGTTGCCAAGGCGGTTGCCGTCCTGGCCGTGGAACTTCCCATAAGCCTTCAACCCCCTGTGCTTGCCAGCGCCGAATCCCCCGGCGTATGGTGTGCTCATTTTGGTGCAAGTGTTGGGCAATCTTGGCTACCGTCCAACCGTCTGCGTTCAGCCGTACTGCCATTGCCCGCAGTTTCGTCCGGCGTGGAATTCCTTCTGCCAAACTAATGTCTTGGAGGTGTTGGTCTTCTGCATCCGTCAAGTTGATCCGAATCGGAGCAGGCATCTAGGCATCCCAATTGTGCTTATCTCCTATCTTATAAATATCTATGGCAACCTACTTAATCCATCGACAGCATAGCAATGAAAGAGCCCTGACCAATAACTACGAGTGACCTTAAGAAAGTGAACAATGGAGTTTTCCAGAACACCTGAATGCGACTGCCAACGGGACATGGCAGCAACTAAACCTTGAAAGCAAAGGCGCACAACGTACAGTTCAAATTCTGGTTTATTATCCAACATCTTTGCCGCTTGATGTACCCAGTTGTAAGCTACGGCAATGGGAGGCCATACGGAACTGTTTACAGTTTGGGTTTTGGCAGCGCCGAACTTTCAACCGTAAGCGTACAACTCCATTCAGTGTTCGGATGCTACGGTGATTATCATATTTATTCCACAGTGAACCGCCACATTCAGGACAATCCTGACGTACACACTCCAGAATTTCCTCTCTAATAGCTGCCGGTTGAGGTCTTCTTCGTGGCATTACTCTTGCTCCGGAGGTATCAACCCTTTCAACTTGATAGTTTACCTATGTTCTCCTTCTCTATCCAGCTAACTTTGCTACTCTAGAAAAAAACACTGTACGCCACCGAGAAAGAGAGTAAGCGAGTCCAACAGCAACGGGTAGAATTTTGGCAATTGGTTCAAAGCTTCCTGGCAAAAGACCTGATTTTCGTTGATGAGTCAGGCGTGAATCTCGCTTTGACTCGGTTGTTTGCTCGTGCGCCCAAAGGACATAGAGCTTATGGTAAACGACCTCAAAAACGGGGCAAAAACGTCTCCATCATTGGTGCGATTGCCTTGAGTGGGTTGGTGAGTCAAATCAGCCTGATTGGCACCACCGATGGACTGACCTTTGAGGCATTCATTTCGCAACAGCTGGTTCCTAAATTGTGGGTAGGGGCTTGTGTCGTGATAAATAATTGCTCAATCCACAAAAGAGACGAGATTAAAGCATTGATTGAGCGCTCAGGAGCTAAATTGATTTACCTGCCGCCCTATTCTCCCGAGTTCTCCCCAATCGAAAATTGCTGGTCGAAGATTAAGAGTTTGCTGCGCTCAATGGGTGCTAGAAATTATCCAGACTTAGCACAAGCAATTGAAGATGCTTTTGAGCGAGTATCACTCGAGGACATTCGCAACTGGTTTACCCATTGCTGCTACTGTACCTCAATAGACTAGGAAAGGCTATAAAGAGCCGCGTCCGCAAACAATTGGCTCAGTTTGAGTCTCTGCGAGAGGCGATGGAACATGTCCTACGCTTGGCGTCCTAACTGCCTTGCCTATGGCTATAACTGCAGTTGTACCCGTTTTAGAGGAAGTCTGAGAAGTAGGAAAGCTCTCGCAACGGTAGTCTGTCAATAGTAATGAGACAGCGTTGCGAGAGCCCTGACATCATCGTATCCGAGCAACTTAACCCCAGAGCAATGGGAACGATTGTCTAACCTGATTCCAGCAGCTAAACCCAAAGGTCGTCCTCGGAGTATAGACAGGCAAGCAGTCATCAATGCGATTCTCTATATCCTTTGTGCAGGATGTGCTTGGCGAATGCTGCCATGCAACTTTCCTTGCTGGCAGACGGTCTATCACTACCTCCGTACTTGGCGGATGTGATGGTACCTGGGAGCGGATGAATCACAAATTGCACCCATGGGTGAGAGTGATTGAGAATCGAGACGCCTCCCCCAGTGCGACCATTCTTGACAGTCAATCTGTAAAGACGGCAACTCCTGCCGCAATTGCAGTGGGCTATGATGCTGCTAAACAAGTGAAGGGGTGCAAGCGCCATCTGTTAGTAGATACGTTGGGTTAGGTGGTGATGGCCGTTGTGACTGCCGCTAGGGTGCCAGAACGAGCAGGTGCCAAACTCGTCTTGGCCCGGCTTGAGAGCATGCAACAGTAGGTGCAGCGGTTGGTAATGCTCATTTGGGTTGACGGCGGTTACCAAGGACAAGACTTTCTGCGGTTTGTGATGGATACCCATCGTTGGATTATCCAGCCAGTGCTGCGCAAAGATAGGGTTAAAGGCTTTGTACCTATTACTCAGCGATGGAAGGTGGAGCGCACTTTTGGCTGGTTCAATTGGTGTCGGCGCTTGAGTAAGGACTATGAGATCCTGCCGCAAACCTCCGAAGCGTTGATCTATGTCGCAAACATTCGAATTATGCTTCGTCGTTTAGCTTAGTATACTTCTCAAACATCCTTTTAAATTTGTAGCTGAACTTTTTGGAGTGGCTACATAGCTAACTCCCGCATTCTCGGAACTTTCTGTCCTTACAAATTTTTTGTAGCACAACGTTTAATCGGACGAAATATTCTTCAAAGACTTTCTATCAATAAATTCTTTTTTCATATATAAAATAGAATATTATATTATTTGATAGCGCAAATTCTTATTTTCAAATATGAATTTGTCTTTTTAACTATAAAGGCAAAAGTTAAAAAATAAGTTTATTAAACATAATATAAATTTTTAACTTTGTGATTAGATCTAAAAACATTGGGTATTATAAAAAAAGTTTTACTCGAAGTAAAACATAAATCTAGTAGATAAAGCAGGAGTATTAACAACTTTTTGCTATTCTAAGAGCAATTTCCTATAACTTTCGGCCGACTTGTTTACCCGTCCCTGGTCTTGCTACCTTTAGAAACTAAGCTTGAAACGACTTTATTGGATAATCGATATTACATCACGCTTACTCGCTTGCTTCTAATTCTGCTGTTTAACTTTGAACCGAAAGTTCTAGCTTTGGGCTTGATATTTCTACTAATTAAGATATATGTTTTTTGACGCATTTGTAGTCTTTACACTCTTCACCCAAAACAGATTTACTCATCTAAAATACAAGAAAATATGCACTGGTCAGTTGAAAGTAGAGTTAGGGGCGGCTTTGGGTTAGCGCTGCTACTGATGAGCATCATTGGTGAAACTGCCTACTGGAGTACAGTCCAATCCATTAAGACTGCTAATTGGGTGGTGCATTCCCAAAGAGTTCAGGGTGAGCTTGAGCGAATACTCTCACTGATGAAGGATGCCGAGACGGGACAACGGGGTTACCCCCTGACTGGAAGAGCGTGCTATCTGGAACCCTATGATGCGGCAACGGCAGTGATTAATCCGGGAATTAGGCAACTCCGGCGTTTGACTAAAGATAACCCTCACCAACAGCAGAGACTCAATGTCCTTTGGTCCTGACAGATAAGGGAAAGCAGCTGATGGATAACGCCCGAGTAGTGATCTTGGAAATGAAAGCAGAGGAGAATAAGCTACTGCAAAAGCGGACGGCACTAGCAGTATCGAGTGCTCGAACTACAACTTCTGTCGTTGGTTTGGGCAGCATTTTGGCTTTTGGGCTGACATCTTTGGTGCCCTTGACGATTGACCGCGACATCGTCAAGCGTAAACAGGTGGAGGAGGCACTACGCTTACGCGATCGCGCCATTGGCTCTGCTAGCGGCTCCATTTTAATTGCAGGTCCTCTGGAAAAGGACAACCCAATTATCTATACCAATCCAGCGTTTGAAAGGCTGACGGGCTATACTTCTACGGAAGTCCTGGGCCACAATTGTTGCTTTCTGCAAGGGTCCGGAACGGACCAAGACGCGGTTAACCAAATTGTGGTTGCAGTCAACGGGATTAGGTTTGCTCAGAAAGACAAAGAACGAATTTTCAACGTTTTCGAGCGTCTACATAGGCAAAGTGAATATCAGGGAACTGGTATAGGACTGTCGATCTGCCGCAAAATTGTCGAACGACATGGCGGAACCATCATTGCTGAGAGTACATCAGGCCAAGGTGCAACATTTACGATCACGCTGCCGAACCTAAAGGAATACCTCTAACTATGACTTACACAACTATTTTACTGGCTGACGATGATCCGGATGAGTACCAATTTATCCATGAAGCTCTTGCAGAAGAGGGTTTACTAGCTGACGATGATTCAAATGAGTACCAACTTAGCCATGAAGCTCCCGAAGCGGATTACACTTCAGCACTAGCCCTTCGTTGGGTCAAGGATGGCGAAGAACTCCTCGACTACCTGTACCATCGCGGCAAGTACCAAGACCTGCAATCCTTACCCCTGCCCAACCTAATTCTGCTTGATTTGGACATGCCCCGCAAAGATGGCTGGGAGGTGCTCCAGGAAATTAAGTCTGACCCTAAGCTGCGCTACATCCCTGTTGTTTTGATGACTAATTCCTATGCAAAAGAAGAAATTCTGCGCACCTATGAACTAGGTGCTAACTCATTTATTACTAAACCCATGACCTTCAAGCAAATGACTGAGACCTTACGCTCCCTGCACACCTATTGGTTCAAAACTGTCAAACTGCCAACTTGATCATGGTGCCAACAGCCCGACTCAAAATCTTACTCATCGTGGATGAAATCCTCTGATGCTGTTACAGCTGCGAAGGAACTTTAGTTGGTTTTAAGGGCTACGACAAAGAAGACGGAGGGATTTTATGACAGGATTCTTGAAAGATTTCCTTGCTACGCTTCAAGAAGCTTTCGCAGGCTCGTCTCCGTTTATTCCTCACGGGCACTGCTATCTCTGGAAGGTAGATTTAGTATGGCTGCATCTCATATCTGACTTGCTCATAGGGCTTGCCTACTATTCCATTCCCATCACGCTGGTCTATTTTGTGCAAAAGCGGCAAGATCTGCCCTTCAACTGGATATTTCAGCTATTTGGAATCTTCATCATTGCTTGTGGTACAACCCATTTCATGGAGGTTTGGACACTCTGGCACCCCATCTATTGGGTTTCAGGAACCATCAAGTTGCTGACGGCGATCGCATCGGTGTACACCGCAGTATTGCTGGTGCCGATGGTTCCTCAGGCGCTAGCTCTGCCCAGCCCGGCCCAACTAGAAATGGCTAACCAAAAATTGCAACAGCAAATGGCTGAGCGTCAACGGGCAGAGGAGAGACTGCGAATCCTAAACGTAGAACTGGAACAACGAGTCTTTCAACGAACAGCAGCATTGACTCGTTCCAATGAGGAATTAGCCAACGGTCTGCAAGTACGCAAGCAAGCAGAAGAAGCACTGCATGCAAGTGAGGAACGTTACCGCTTGTTGGTAGAGAGCGTGAAAGACTATGCCATCTTCATGCTCAATTCTGAAGGATACATTGCCAGTTGGAACACCGGGGCAGAACACATTAAGGGCTATCGACCCGACGAGATTCTTGGTCAACATTTCTCCCGCTTTTATCCTACTGAAGATCTCAAATGGGGTAAACCAGAGCGAGAACTACAGGTGGCAGAAGCGGTCGGTCGGTTCGAAGAGGAGGGCTGGCGGGTCCGCAAAGACGGCTCTCAGTTCTGGGCCAATGTGGTAATCACTGCTATGTACGATGAAGCCAACAAACTGTACGGCTTCTCTAAGCTGACACGGGACATCACCGAGCGTAAGCAGGCAGAAGAAATACTACAAGCGTCATTGAAAGACCTAGAGGACCTCAAGTTTGCCCTAGACAAGTCATCTATTGTGGCAATCACAGATGCTAAGGGAACGATTACCTACGTCAACGATAAGTTCTGCGAGATCTCAAAATATGACCGGGAAGAACTGCTAGGGCAAAACCACCGCATCATCAATTCTGGCTATCATGACCGGGAATTCTTTCAACAGATGTGGACGACCATCAACCGGGGAGAAGCCTGGCAAGGGTGAAATCAAGAATCGAGCTAAGGACGGCACGTTTTACTGGGTGGATACGACGATTGTGCCCTTCTTAGATGCTGAGAACAAGCCCTATCAGTACGTGGCGATCCGCAGTGACATCACCGAGCGCAAGCAGGCGGAGGAGGCACTGCAAGTATCACTGAAAGACTTGGCAGATATTAAGTTTGCCCTGGATAAATCTGCGATTGTGGCAATCACAGATGCTAGGGGAACGATTCACTACGTCAACGATAAGTTCTGTGATATCTCCAAATACTCTAGAGAAGAACTGTTAGGACAAAACCACCGCCTGATTAACTCCGGTTACCACCCAAAGGAATTCTTTCAACAGATGTGGGCAACAATCACACGAGGGCAAGTTTGGCAGGGGGCAATCAAAAATCGGGCTAAGGACGGCACGTTTTACTGGGTGGATACGACAATTGTGCCCTTCTTAGATGCTGAGAACAAGCCCTACCAGTACGTGGCGATCCGCAGTGATATCACCGAGCGCAAGCAGGCGGAGGAAGCTTTGCACAAAAGCGAAGAACGCTACCGCTTTCTAGCAAACGCCATGCCACAAATCGTCTGGACAGCCCGGCCGGATGGTGGGCTGGATTACTATAACCAACCCTGGTATGACTATACCGGAATGACGTTTGAGCAGACCAGAGATTGGGGCTGGCAGATGGTGCTGCATCCTGACGATTTACCGCTGTGTGTTGATCGCTGGACGAATGCTTTTCAAACAGGCAACCGTTACGAGATCGAATATCGCTTCAAAAGAGCAGTGGACGAAACCTATCGCTGGCACCTGGGGCGGGCGCTGCCAATGAGGAACCAAAACGGAGAAGTTGTTCAGTGGGTTGGGACCTGTACGGACATTGATGACCAGAAACAGGCAGAGGCGGAGATTTGGAGGCTAAACGCTCATCTTGAGCAGCGGGTCGTTGAACGTACCGTACAACTTGAGGCTGCGAACAGGGAGCTGGAAGCGTTCAGCTACTCCGTCTCCCATGATCTGCGCGCGCCGCTACGTAGCATTGACGGCTTCAGCCAGGCGTTGCTAGAAGACTATGCAGAGAAGCTAAGTACAAGTGGCACAGATTACCTTCAGCGCGTCCGTGCAGCCAGCCAGCGGATGGGGCAACTCATTGATGACCTGCTGAAGCTATCTCGCATGACCCGTATTGAGATGCGCCGTGAGACAGTTGTTCTCAGTGCTCTGGCACAAACTATTGTGGCCCAGCTTCAGCAGACGCAACCAGAACGTCGAGTGAAGGTCATGATTGCGGAAGGACTCGTCGCCAATGGGGATGCGCGCTTGTTACAAGTGGTGCTTGAGAACCTACTTGGCAATGCCTGGAAGTTTACGCAAAAGCGATTGGACGCCACCATAGAGTTTGGCACTTTACAGCAAGATGGCCAGGCAGTATTTTTCGTGTGCGACAACGGCGCTGGGTTTGATATGGCCTACGCTGACAAACTATTTGGAGCCTTTCAGCGACTACACACAATCACCGAGTTTGAAGGCACCGGCATCGGCCTCGCCACGGTAGCTCGGATTATCCGACGACACGGTGGCCAAGTATGGGCACTCGGCGCAGTGGGGCAGGGTGCGACGTTCTACTTCACCTTATAACTTAGAAAGAGGAACCCATGAACAGCAAAATCATCCTCCTAGTAGAGGATAATCCCGACGATGAGGCGCTAACCCTACGTGCTCTCCAGAAAAACAATATTTTGAACGAAGTGGTAGTAGCGCGTGACGGGGCCGAAGCACTCGATTATCTGCTTGGCGTCGGTACCCAGGCTGCGAATGCCCGTACCGTGCCAACAGTAATCTTGTTGGATTTGAAGCTACCTAAAATAGATGGTCTGGAAGTGTTGCGATGCCTGCGGGCCGATGAGCGGACAGAACTCTTGCCCGTGGTCCTTCTTACCTCATCAAAGGAGGAGCAAGACATTATCAATGGCTACAGCCTTGGTGCCAACAGCTACATTCGCAAACCCGTGGACTTTGCCCAATTTACTGAAGCAGTACGGCAGCTAGGTCTGTACTGGCTTGTCTTGAATGAATCTCCTCCGAGGAGAGATCTTCGATGAGTAAGCTACTCCGTGTACTGATTGTCGAAGACTCAGACGACGATGCCGTGTTGCTCGTGCGTGAGCTAAGACGCGGTGGCTATGACGTGGCGTTTGAACGGGTGGATACCCCCACAGCCATGAACGCCGCGCTTGACAGTGGCCAATGGGATATCATCATTGCTGATTACTCCATGCCGCACTTTAGCGCCCCGGCGGCGTTGACACTGTTGCAGAAGGAAAGAGGATTGGACCTGCCCTTCATCATCGTGTCGGGTGCCATCGGTGAGGAGACAGCGGTAAGCGCCATGAAAGCTGGTGCCCATGACTACCTGATGAAAAGCAATCTGGCGCGCCTTGTTTCTACAGTCGAACGTGAACTACGGGAGGCAGAGGTGCGTTTAGCGCGTCAGCAGGCGGAGGAGGCACTACAGCGAAGTGAGCAGCGATTCCGCTCACTGGTCGAGGCGACCTCACACATCGTGTGGACGAACACCCCCGCAGGCGAAATGCAAGGCAGCCAACCCGGCTGGAGCGAGTTCACCGGCCAATCGGAAGCTGAATATCAGGGCTATGGCTGGGCCTCAGCGGTACATCCTGATGAGGCCCAGACGACCATTGAGGCGTGGCAAAAAGCAGTTGATACCCGCTCAATGTTCATGTTCGAGCACCGCTTGCGCCGCTACGACGGGCAATGGCGCACGTTTTCCATCCGCGCCATCCCCGTTGTGGAGCCTGACGGCACTACCATCCGCGAATGGGTTGGCGTCCATACTGACATCACTGTAGCCAAACATCTAGAAGAGGAGCGCCAACGGGCAGAGGAGGCGCTGCGGGCCAGCGAAGCAAGGTTCCGACGGTTGTCTGAGTCGAACATTGTTGGTGTGATGATTGCCAATCACAACGGCGATATTCAAGAAGCAAACGACGCTTTATTAAAAATGATTGGTTACACGCAGCAGGAGTTGGTTGCCGGAATGGTCCGCTGGCGGGCGATGACTCCGCCAGAGTATCTACCCAAGGATGAACGGGCGATCACGCAACTCAACCAAACTGGCACTTGTGCCCCATTTGAAAAGAAGTACATCCGCAAGGACGGCAGCCGTGTACCCATTGTGATTGGGTGTGCCCTGTTGGAGGGATCCCAGGACACAACGATCTGCTTCGTCTTGGATCTGACTGATCGCAAGCAAGCAGAGGAGGCACTGCAAGCAGCCCTCAAAGAGAAAGAAGTGCTCTTAAAGGAGATTCACCACCGGGTGAAAAACAATTTGCAGGTCATTTCCAGCCTGCTCAACATGCAGTCGCGATCAATCCAGGACAAACAATACCTGGAGATCTTTAAGGACAGTCAGGACCGGATTAGAGCAATGGCCCTGATCCATGAGAAGTTGTATCAAGCTAAAGACCTGGCAAGGATTAACTTTGCTGGCTACATTCGAGACCTAGCTGCTAGCTTATTCCGTTCCTATAAAGGTAAGTCAGCTGCGATCGCTCTGAAGATCCACATTGACGATGTTTCGCTGAGCATTGATGCGGCAGTTCCTTGTGGCCTGATCATCAATGAGCTGGTTTCCAATGCCTTGAAGCACGCCTTTAGGATGAGCAATAAAGGTGAAATCTGTATTGAGCTTTGCATGAATCTTGAGCATCAGTTTGTGCTGATTGTCAGTGACAACGGGGCCGGGTTTCCGATAAATTTAGACTTCCAAAATACAGAATCATTAGGGTTGCAACTAGTCAATACCTTAGCAGCTCAGCTTAGGGGTAGTGTCGAATTAAATAGTAACGGGGGCACGGAATTTAAGATCACATTCCCAAACTAAAACCATCTAGAAGAAAGCAAGAAAATGGCCAGTGCAAAGATTTTAGTTGTTGAGGATGAAAGCATCATTGCCCAGGACATACAAGCTAGCCTTAAGCATGCGGGTTACGCAGTTCCTGCTGTTGTTGCTTCTGGTGAGGAAGCCATCAAAAAAGCAGCAGAGACACATCCAGATCTAGTACTAATGGATATTCACTTGCAAGGAGCCATGGATGGCGTGGAAGCTGCTAGACAAATCTCCACTCAGTTTCACGTTCCTGTGGTTTATCTCACAGCCAATGCTGATGACAGCACCTTCGAGCGTGCCAAGGTAACAGAGCCATTTGGCTACATTCTCAAACCGTTTGAAGAAAGAGAATTATCTACCACGATTGAGATTGCTCTTTATAAATATCAAATGGAAAGGAAATTAAAAGAGCATGAGCAATGGCTTGACACAATCCTTAGCAGCATTGGCGATGCTGTCATCGCTACTAACGCCAAGGGGGTAGTAACTTTTATGAATCCAGTTGCCGAAGCCCTAACCGGCTGGCAGAAGGTAGATGCAATGAGTAAAGATTTAGCAGAAGTATTTCCTACAGTTAATGAAGAAACCCTAATCTCAGTCAACAGTCCTGTAATCAAGATAATTCAAGAGGCTGGAGTGACTAATGAGCACAACGATACCATCCTCCTGACAAAGCACGGTGGACAGATAGTGGTTGATAGTAGTACTGGAACGATCAAAGATGATCAGGGAAATATTCAGGGTACGGTATTAGTCTTTCGGGACATCACTGCTCAGAAGCGGGCGGAGGCATTGAAAGCCTTTGCAGCAAAACTTGAACAGAGCAACCATGAGTTGCAGGAGCTTCTCTATGTGACATCACACATCTTACCGCCACCAGTTCGCAAAATTCAACTCTTTAGTGAGCGCCTGAAGTCAAGTTGGGGCGGGGTACTCAACGAACAGGGACGCAACGACTTAGAGCGGATGCAGGATGCAGCAAGACGAATAAAGCTGATCGCCAACGAGCTAATGGCGTTCTATCGAATTACACTCAAGCCGCAGCCCTTTGTAACCATCGATCTCACCGAGCTAGCGCAAGAGGTAGTGTTTGATTTAGCAGAGCGCATTGAGCAGCTCAGCGGGCAGGTGCAAGTGGGGGAACTATTTACCATTGAGGCTGATCCAATCCAGATGCGCCAATTACTACAGCATCTAATTGACAATGCGCTAAAATTTCATTCCCAAGGGAGATCACCAATTGTCAAAGTTCAAGGTCGGCTGCTGAGGGGTCCAGAACAGCAACTAGCTGGGGTTGCTTCCACTGTTGAGCTGTGTCAAATCCTGGTGGAAGACAATGGCATTGGGTTTGACGAAAAGTACCTTGAGCGCATCTTCAAGATATTCCAGCGCCTGCACGGTGACAACGAATATGAAGGAGCAGGTATTGGCTTGGGGATTTGCCGTAAAGTTGTTGAGCGTCACGGGGGCGTAATTACAGCTAAAAGCACGTTAGGCCAAGGAGCAACATTTATTGTGACACAGCCTGTCAAGCAACCCAGCCGTTAATGCAGCAATGAGTACCTTGCTGACACCAGTTTTGTTGAGAAAAACAGACTTCATGATAGAGTAGGAGGCTTTTGTCTGTAGAATTTCTTGTTCATGTCCAAGTCCTGTTTATTCAAGTAGCGTCATTTTGTGCGATTCGTTGCTGGCTGAATCAATAAGCGAGCCAGGGCATGCCTGCTCTGAACTCTAGCTCGATGGAGGTGAAAGCCCTCCCTTCTCAAGTTCGGAATGACTCAAGACCTACCCACAGTGACCAAGCTCGATTCTTGGAGGCTGAAGCTGGGAATAGGACGCAATCAGAGGGCGCGTGTATCGCTGACACTGGCGTTAGAGGAGTCCCCAGGATGAAACAGAGCCTAGAAAAGCGCCCTACGCCAAAGCAGGGATACACATGAAGCACTACAGTTGTAGATAAAATGAGGGGGGATAAGGGTGAATATGAAGGGCACT
>JAUJON010000046.1 GCA_030447595.1 Thermosynechococcaceae cyanobacterium YX3bin19 | reverse complement strand
AGCTTCCACAGCCAGAGAAATGAAGGTAAATTCAAGGTTAGTGACGTTTCCAGCAATGATTTCTGAAATTTATTATCACTGCTTGAGTTTCGTTCTTCGCTTCCACCCTTCGAAGGAAATTGGTGAAGTTTATTTCAGGTGTTTCTTCAATTCATTACTCAGGCAGCTTTAGCTGCCCGAGCCTTGGTTGAGTGAACTAATTTAATCAACGTGCCTTTATAAAAAAGTTGAATTAGCAAACTAAAAATCCTAGGAAATAGCCTCGGCATGAGTTCCCATTGGGGCAGGCTCTACAGCCCCTTCATTCATCTCCTCAATGCGCTGCTGTGATTCCGGATCGGGAAAGAAAGAGTTCTCAGCTTCCTGCAAGCAAAGCTGGCTGCAGGGAATAGTATCTGACAAAATTGAGCTCGCCATCATGCCACAGTGAATTTCCAGTAGCGCTTCAGGAACAGCCTCAAATATAAGACGCTGGCCCGGAAATACCACTCGTTCGAAGTACCAGTTTTGAATATTACTAATCCGAGCAATTTGGATCTTGCTAGTTGCATTGATGTAGCAGCAAACAATATCTTCAGGGCCACGAGAGGGCAAGGGATCAAGTAGTTGAGCCATAGGTCTTCAGGGACGTTGCATCCTGAACGAAGGAATTCACCTGCAAGGCTAACACTCCCTGATCCCCATTGGCTGTAAACCTAACTACCAACTGGTTAAGTCTGTCTTTGGATAGAAACAAAAACGACCCTTGATATGTATGCAGTATTAACACTTAAAGGCTGGCTGAGTGCTACCTTGCGGGATTTGAACTATCCGCGAGAGCGGCCAATGCACATCTGAATTGCGATGGTGCTATCGTAAACTTATATAAACAGCGTTTTAAGTTTTTCTCAAGCACCTACTGAAATGTAAGCCCCGCTAAATCATAATGGATAACCGGATCCTCTATGTCCGCCTCCCTTGTAATCCCATTTTTCCGATTGGGGTTGTTTACCTTGCTGACCACGTTCATAAGCTATTTCCCGCTGTTGAGCAGAAAATTTTTGACTTGGGGACGGTTCCCCCTTTAGATTTTGCCTCGGCCTTGGATCGCTGTATTGATCAGTTCCAGCCCAGTCTGCTGGTTTTCTCCTGGCGGGATATTCAAATCTACGCCCCTGTTGGGGGTCGGGGTGGCAACCCTTTGCAAAATGCTTTTGAGTTCTATTACGCCCGTAATCCTCTCATTCGCCTTCGAGGAGCAGCCAGTGGTTTACGGATAACGACGGCGTACTACGCTGAGCTTTGGCGCAACTTAGGCTTGATCAAGCGAGGTCTGGGGCGAGCAAAGCAGCATAACGCAGCAGCCCGCGCCGTTGTTGGAGGCGGAGCCGTCAGTATTTTCTACGAACAACTCAGTAGCAAGCTACCTCAAGGAACCATTGTTTCTGTGGGCGAGGGCGAGGTGCTGTTAGAGAGATTGCTGAGTGGCCAAGATTTCCAGGACCAGCGCTGCTACGTGGTTGGGGAAACAAAACCCCGCGATCGCTTGATTCATGAATGGCCCACACCCGTTGAAAAAACAGCCTGCAACTACAACTACATTAGTCGAATCTGGCCAGAATTTGAATATTACCTGCAGGCGCAGGATTTTTACGTTGGGGTTCAAACAAAAAGAGGTTGTCCCCACAACTGCTGCTATTGCGTCTACACCGTTGTTGAAGGTAAACAAGTCCGAATTAATCCGGCAGATGAAGTGGTTGCTGAAATGCTTCAACTTTACGACCACGGTGTCCGCAACTTCTGGTTCACAGATGCTCAATTCATTCCGGCCCGGAAATTTATTCCTGATGCGGTTGAACTGTTGCAGAAAATCCTGGATGCTGGCATGGAAGACATCCACTGGGCAGCCTATATTCGGGCTGATAACCTAACCCCACAGCTGTGTGACCTGATGGTGCGAACTGGAATGAACTACTTCGAGATTGGCATTACCAGCGGCTCGCAAGAGTTAGTTCGTAAGATGCGAATGGGCTATAACCTGCGTACCGTTCTCAACAACTGTCGTGACTTAAAAGCAGCCGGCTTCAATGACCTAGTTTCAGTAAATTACTCTTTTAATGTGATTGATGAGCGGCCCGAGACTATTCGTCAGACGGTTGCTTATCATCGCGAACTTGAGCGCATTCTCGGGGCAGACAAAGTCGAGCCTGCCATCTTCTTCATCGGTCTCCAACCGCACACTCATTTGGAGGGATACGCTTTGAAAAAAGGGATTTTGCAACCGGACTATGATCCAATGAGTTTGATGCCCTGGACGGCTAAAAAGCTGCTCTGGAATCCAGAGCCTATGGGTTCCTTCTTTGGAGAAGTTTGCCTGCGGGCCTGGCGGCAAAACCCTGGCGACTTTGGTCGCGAGGTCATAGCTATATTAGAAGCCGAACTGGGCTCTACTGACTTAGAGTCAGCTTTAGGTGCGCCGATTGCTACTACAACTGCAACCCCCATGATGTCTGCTGTATAGGTCTCATCAACTAAATCTGGGATCGCTTCAGCTATCTTTGCCCTCTATTTTCAATTGTTCTACCTCGTATGTTAGAAGGTTCAATTCTCCAAAAACTAGAAGCCGCCCATCGGACGGGTCAAGCTGGTAGTCGACCGCTCAACCTCGGGGTGTATTACAAAAACACCCTCATTGCGCTTTGCCACGCCCTAGAAGATTGCATCCTTACTTCTTGCAGCACCCCCTTGGTTATTGCTGCCTTTCAGCAAGGTAAGTGGTACCTCCAGGAAGCAGAGCGCTATGGTGAGTTAGCCGATCGAGCTCGTCAAATAACTATCCTGGCTGGTTCAAGTACAGGTTTTGCTGAACATCAAACGAGCCAGCGATCCAATGTGGCGTTAGTAGAGCTAGAGCCCAGTGACCCAGTCGCTCAAGAGTGGCACCTGATGATCCTGTCTCCTACCTATACGGCAATGGTGCTCTGCCAGGAACTGTCTGCGGAAGACTATGGTCCTCAGGGACCTCCCGCTGAAGACCGGGAGCGTAAGTTTTACGGATTTTGGACCTTTGAAGCGGGTTTAGTTCGGGAAGCCGTTGATCTGGCGATCGCCCATGTCGATGATTATGATTCAGCGCTGCAGCAGCAGCTTACTACCCTTGCCAATACTATTGCCAGAGAATCTCAAGTAGCGGCTACTGAGGAAGTTTCCGATGCGGTATTTCGAGTTGTGGATTACTTGCAAGCCAGCCAGCAGGACCTTAGCCCCATAACTAAGGAGATACATCTAGATGACAACCTGGTCTCCAACGAGCTGCAGGCTTTTCTGCGGATGGCGCAGCTGATTGATCTAGCGGATGCAAATAATCCAATGGCGGCGGCAGAGGTGGCGGCACTCACGGAAATGATGGGGCAACTACTAGACCTGCCTGCCTGGCAAATCCAGCGGCTGCGGTTGTCCAGTTTGCTGCACCGAATCGGCCCCCTACAGGCGTCCCAAAGCATTTTCACAGCAACACCTAAACAGGCTCAAGACGAGGCTCCTTACTGTCCATTGGCTTGCCCATTAATACCCGGTGTCCAGGCTCTGCGGACTATGCCCCGGTTGCGAGCGATCGCTCAAATTATTAGCCATCAAACGGAATGGTGGAACGGTTCTGGCCAACCAGCAGGGCTAGCAGAGGATGAAATTCCCTTAGAATCAAGAATTCTGGGGTTAGCAGCCGAGTTTCAGCAGCAGCTTACCTCCCTGCAGTCGGAAATGAACGCTGAAAATACAGGCAATCAGCAGGATGTCTTGGCTCAAGCTCTCGCTTATTGTCAAGCGGAGGCCCGCGATCGCTGGGACCCAGGGCTCGTGGATGTCTTAGCGCTCCTAGTCAGTGGATTGCAGCAAGGGATGAACTTAGCGGTTCAACCCCCTAAAGTTACTGCTGGGATGTGGCTGATCGATCCGCCATTTATGGAGAAGTACACGAAATCTGCTCCAGATACGAGCGTCAAAGTTTCTGCTTAAGATCTGCGTCCTTAGAGGAGTTTATGGATATTGAAGTCATCCGCTCTGGTCAACTAAAGCACCTAGCTGGAGCTGACCTGGAAGATGAGGACCTTTCAGGAATTGACCTAAGTGGCGTCGATTTGGCTGGTGCTACGCTTGTGGGTAGCAACCTCAGTGGCTCCAAACTAGAAGGCGCTTGCTTGGATGGGGCAAATCTAGCGGGTGCTCAGTTGGTGGGGGCTGACCTCCGGGCAAAACTTTGGGGAGCTAACCTGATGCAGGCCGATCTCACTAGGGCTGACCTCCGCGGCAGCAGCCTGCGGGGTGCCAATCTTATGGGAGCTAACCCTACCCAGGCTAATTTTACTGGAGCTTCCTTGAGTGGAGCGAATCTAGCAAAGGTTAATTTGCAGGGGGTTGATCTACGCCAAGCAGACCTGCGCGGTGCTAATTTGAGTGGGGCGAACCTGCATGGGGCCGACCTAAATGCAGCTAATTTGCAAGGCGCTCTCCTCACAGCAGCCAACTTGGAAGAGGCGGATCTAAGAGGTGCAAATCTTTCTGGAGCAAGCCTTGTTGAAGCTAACCTATTGTGTGCTGAGTTGGAGTCAGCGAACTTAAATGGCGCTGATTTGTCTAGAGCCTGTTTAGTAGGTACGTTATTAAATAACTCTCACCAGCTTGGTTAATTATTTATCATATTACTGACAGTAGGCTGGGAACCTTAGAGCATATTAAGGACCCTATAAGCACTTCGAATTGGTCAACCTAATGCGATATGATGTGGCTGACGACCGATTTAAAATATAGAGGGTGAGATACCGTGGTTAGAGTAGCAATCAACGGGTTTGGGCGTATCGGGCGTAACTTTATGCGATGCTGGCTACTACGAGAAAACAGCCCAATCGAAATTGTCGCTGTTAATGATACTTCGGACCCGAAGACAAACGCCCACCTGCTGAAATATGACTCTATGCTTGGGCGGCTAGATGCTGATATCAATGCCAACGAAGACTCTTTAATTCTCAACGGTAAAGTTGTTAAATGTACCTCTGACCGCAATCCAGAAAATTTACCCTGGGGTGCCTGGGAAATTGACTTAGTTGTTGAAGCCACTGGTGTTTTTACTAAAAGAGAAGGGGCTGCTAAGCATATCACCGCCGGGGCTAAGAAGGTCATGATTACAGCTCCAGGAAAAGGAGATGATGGCACCTTTGTCATGGGAGTAAATCATGAAAACTATGACCCACGCAGGATGGAAGTCGTCAGTAATGCTAGCTGTACGACCAACTGTTTAGCTCCAGTTGTCAAAGTCCTGCATGATGAATTTGGCATTATCCAAGGTATGATGACTACTACGCATAGCTATACTGGTGACCAGCGGTTGCTAGATGCCAGTCATCGTGACCTTAGAAGGGCGCGTGCTGCTGCCTTAAATATTGTCCCCACCTCTACTGGAGCAGCTAAGGCAGTCGCTCAAGTCATCCCGGACTTGAAAGGGAAGTTAAACGGGATTGCCATGCGAGTTCCGACTCCGAATGTCTCAGTAGTAGACTTTGTCGCTCAGGTTGAGAAGCAAACCATTGCTCAACAAGTCAATGAAGTTCTGAAAGCGGCATCAGAAGATAAGATGAAGGGCATTATTGAGTACAGTGAACTGCCTTTAGTCTCTGGTGACTATGCAGGGACCAATGCCTCCTCTATCATTGACGCCGAGCTGACGATGGTCATGGGTGGCAATATGGTTAAGGTTATTGCTTGGTATGACAATGAGTGGGGCTACAGCCAGAGGGTGCTAGATTTAGCCGAATATATGGCGGAAAAGTGGGTTGCCTAAGCCCTCTAAATCATTCCCACATTGGGTTGGTTCAGGATAGGATTGATGGTCGAGGTGGCACCTGGGTTTGGTTCAATCAAGCTACTAATAGTCCTCTCCTATCCCGAACCAAACAGCTACCTAACCAGTTTTTCTCGCAGCAGTATTAGGGCAAGAAGTCTCCAGTTCAGAATCGCTTTTGCCCAAGTCTAAACTCAGCGTCGCACACAAAATTTGGAAGACAGTCTAGTGCTGGCGCTCCTTGGGAGCATTCCGGCCTCGGAGTAGGTGCCGCTTGCTTTAGCTAAGCGGTCCGCGGCAGTAATGTTGCTAACTTGGGGTAGAGGTTGCTGAAGGTTTACAGCAACTCCACCAAACCTGACCTGACAGCGTCAATTAGGAAACCAGTAGTTTAGGGGTGATCGGAGCGGAGATTATTAGCTTTCTTCGTCCTGAAACTAACTCTTAACAGGGTATAGACGATCGCAGAGCCAAGGTCTACTTGAGTGACTGACAGCCCCTTTATCAGTAATTACGGCTTCGCCATAAAACTTCTACACCTGGCTCAATTGCTGTTGCCACTACTAGGGTATTAACCTCTTAACGCTATCCAGGAATGGGCACAAATTTGCTTGACCCACAAGTTCTTATAAATTTCTGATAATTAAGGTTTATAAGACTGCCGCTCAAATTTTAGAAGACGCTTATACCGTTTCTAGCCAGTCATAAATGCGGTCTAGCTGTTCTAAGGTAATCAGGCCATACTGCAAAAGAATGATTGGCAGCGGTCCTGGATCTTGTTCTATGTGGCGTAGTGCAATTGCAATTGAAGACGTAGAAAGTGCCAGTTCCTCCTGTAGAAATCGCACGAGTCGAGATTGAGTTCCAGATGACATCAACGCTTTCACCTCCTTTGTTGATAATGAGTCCTTATAGCCGTCGCTGTAAATTAGCCTTCTAGTTGCGCCCCTTCTAGCGTTGTCTTATTTAAAAGAAAAAGTATTCAAGAGTAACCACTACAAGTAACTTTCTCACCTAGAAGAATAAAGTTTGGTTTAATTTATCATTCTCTTGAAGTTGAACTCCGTACTAAGGTTTAGCTTTCCTTTAAACCGCCCGAATAGCAGTAGTACTGCTGTTCCAAATGACTAAATGAGCTCTATACTCTACTAGACTTGCAGCAAGCTGATCAAGTAGAAATAGGATGATTAGAAAATTTAGCTTTGGATCTTGTGAATGAGTCTTCCCATATTCTCCACAACAAGAACACCTTGTGAATTCCACAAGGTGTTTTGTCTGCACAGCATAGCAGTTTTCTATTAGAATCTACGACTCAAAATATTGAGATATTATTACAATTTGGGGTTACCGTCAGGGGTAAGGGCTTAACAGATAGAGAATCACCCAATTCCAAACCCAACTGAGCGACCTGCCCACCTCGAAGTTCAATCACCTGGTCAATCGGTACCTCTGAGGGATAAAACCGGGCAAGGATTACTGGTGCAAGGTGGTAGATTGTCGGCAATTTTACAACTTTGCCATTGTGTAAAAATAATGTCCAACGGAATCGGTACGTTCTTCATCCAGAAGGCTACCGCTTGGGGTGGATTAAATGGAAAAAGCATCCCCCGGTTATTTGCCAATTCAGTCCGGTGCATTAACCCGGTTGCCTGCTGCTGTGGCGTTTGAGCAACTTCCAGGTAGATGGTTTGACCAGCTATTTTGACAACAGCTGTAGGCTCTGTTGTGGGGACAGGACTAGCAGGAGTACGAGAATCAAGACAGCCAGCCAACAATGTGCTGCTCATCAGAATTCCGAGGGTTCCTGCTGTCCACTGTCGATAGCTAAGCTTCCCGTAAAACATATCCCACTCCCCGGACTGTTTGAATTAGGCGTTTTGCCCCATCATCCTCGATTTTAAGGCGCAGATAGCGAATGTAAACTTCAATGACATTAGACTCTCCAAGAAAGTCATAGCCCCAAACGTTTTCCAAGATCTGCTCACGGGTCAGGACCTCACGAGGATGCTCCATCAAGTACTTCAATAGTTCAAACTCCTTTGCCGTCAAGCTAATGGAGCGCTCATTCCGCACTGCAGCTCGGGTAGCAAGGTCTAAAACGAGTCCATCAAACCTGAGTTGCTCAGTATCAATTGAGGTCGGTTTTAAGTACTGCCGGACTAACTTGAGAAATTCTTCTGTTCGGTAGGGCTTGAGAAAATAGTCGTCGGCCCCTGATTCTAGGCAAGCAACTCGATCATCAACCCCGTCGCGAGCCATCATTAAGAGTAGTGGCAGGTTTACGCCAACCTTTCTCAAATGGTTGCATAGACGTAGACCTGACTCTCCTGCTAGCATCCAATCAATAATTACTAGTGAAGGTTGAACCTCCTGAACCTGCCTTAAGCCACTAGTAGCATCACGAGCAACCACTGGATCATAGCCAGACTCTTTGAGATCGAAGCTAACGTGCTGAGCCAATCCCTCATCCGTTTCAATTAACAGAATTCGAGGGCTCTGATCGAGGGCGCTGGTACTCATAGGTGTTAACGATGAACAATTTTCCGGCTTGCAAGAGTTTAAGTATTAATACTCCCCCCCCTTGTTGTAACACACCGTTATAGTTTGTCGAGTTAACGAGTCACTTCTGGTGCTGCTAGACAGATGCATCAGGGCAGAACTACTCTGAAGTTGGCTTGGCAACATGAGGCAAACCCCAACCGAGCTTTTCGCGCAAAACATGAAAAAATTCAGGGGCTTGCAACCGGATAAACCTGGCGGCAAACGGCGATCGCTGAATTCGAATCCGGTCTTCTGGCAGCACATAACAGCCAGCGTTGCCATCAACCGTCATCACCACACGATTAGGGTTGGCAGTAAAAACTGTTACTGGCTCGCTATCGGAAAATACTAAAGCCCGAGAAGCGAGGGAGTGGGGACAAATTGCCACAAGTTGGAAAATAGAGACACCTGGAGCAACAACAGGCCCCCCGGCAGAAAGCGCGTAGGCAGTAGATCCAGTAGGGGTTGCAATAATTAAACCATCTGCAGCAATGTCAACCAAGGCGTGCTGACCAATCTTAACCTCAAAGTGGCACATCCCGGTCAAGGGTTCTTTATTCAAAACCATTTCGTTTAGTGAAAGGGCTTCCCAAAGCAAGGCTTCGGCCCGAAACACCTGGACCATCATCATTGCCCGCTCTTCAATGCTGTACTGTCCACTCAGCAGGAGAGCGAGTACCTCTGGCAGTTCAGTGGCATACGTCTCGGTTAAGAACCCCATGTGACCGGTATTAACCGTTAACAGAGGGATGCCAAAGGGGGCAACCTGCCGGAAGGCGGAGAGTGCGGTACCATCACCCCCTAAAACTACGGCAAACTTCATTTCCTGATCAAACCCTGGCGATGCTAGGCGATCCATCGGGGTATGGCAAACCGGGCTATCGGAGCGGGAGTATCCTAAGATACCCCCTAGCCCTGTTGCGAGGTAGATTTCCCAGCCACGCATTGCTAACTTATCTCTCAGTTCCTTCGCGAGGCGACAAGTCGCTGGTTTCGTCTCGTTGTAAATGATGCCAGCTTTTGCCACACTTAAGACCTGGCTGAAATTAAGGTTTTAGTAGGAACCATGCTATTAGCTATCCCAAAGCAGGATCGATAACCCAGACCCTACATCCTCGTGATGGGATAAACGCGAGCTTAAGGCTATTATTCTCTGTACCCTCAGCATAATCCTTAAAGGGTTCGTAAACTATTAGATCAGGAGGATTTTGAGGTTACCTTCCTTTTACTTTTAGACTGTTTCTTGCTTTTTTCATAATTCAATTCCTTTAGTTTCTTTAAGATACGGCTAAAGTAGTCTTGCATATAAGACTCTATGGTTGCAGTTTGGCTTGCATCTATGCCAAAGGTGGTATATACCTCCTCCATGGAAGCCGTTAAGGGCTCCCCAGTTGCCAAAACCTCAGCAAAAGCCAGCCGATCAGAAAGATTCCATCCCCATTGAAAGAACCGGGCAATCTGGCGTACGAAGCGGAGCAAACCGACGGGCATGCGGGATACTTTAGCCTCCCGATCAGATAAACGTTCACACAACCGAATGATTTCATAGGGACCCCAATCCCGGGGGCCTGCCAACTGAAACATCTGCTTCTCAGTGGCTGGGTTAGAAAGGGCTTGGATTGCAAATTTGGCAACATCTTGGGTGTCCATATAGGCAACGGGGGAGGCTTCTCCCATAACCCAAACCGACTGGTTTTCTAAAATGGGAATTGCGTACTGTCCAATTAATCCCTGGAAGAAGCCACAGGGGCGTAACACAGTATAGTTCAAGCCAGATTCTGCCAAGTATTGCTCTATGCATCGCTTGACGTGCATCAAAGGCACTTGAGGATATTTTTCTGCATCCATGATGGAGAAGAAAATGTAGCGCTCAACGCCTGCGGCTATTGCTGCTTGAATTAGAGCAACCTTACCTTCCCAGTCAACCTGCCTGATACTTAGAGAGTCGGTCGGTCGCGCTGTTGCTGCATCAATTACAGCTGTGACTCCCTCAAAAGCAGGCGGGAGGCTTTCTGGCTCACAAAGATCGCCTAGAATCAAATGAGCCCCCCATTCCTTTAAAAAGGCGGCTTGCTTAAGACTGCGAACCAAACAGCGGACCTTTAGTCCCTCATCTAGAGCGCGGCGGGCGACCTGTCTGCCTAGGGTGCCTGTAGCACCGACGATGAGTAAAGTCATGAAGAAATAGTCACAAAATTTTAACTTTTGTAAGATTTTATCAGAAAGCCGCAATCAGCATTAATTTGGCTACAAGACCCCCTTTGAACTGGGAATTGTATTACCTCGGCGGCGATCTTGTTCAACAGCCATTCGCAGAGCTCGAGCAAAGGCTTTAAAGGCTGCTTCAATAATATGATGAGAGTTAATCCCAGCGAGCTGCCGGATGTGCAGTGTCATTTGGCTGTGATTGACAATGGCAACAAAGAATTCCCTTACCAGTTGGGTATCGTAGGTCCCTACTCTCTGGGTAGGAATTTCTAGACCATAGCTTAAGTGAGGTCGCCCGGAAAAATCTAAGACGACTTGCACTAAAGATTCATCTAATGGGGCAATAAAATGACCAAACCGAACAATGCCCTTGCGATCGCCTAGGGCCTGGCCCAAAGCCTGGCCAAGAGTAATCCCCACGTCTTCATTTGTATGGTGATCGTCAATCTCCAGGTCCCCAGTCGCGTGAATCTCTAAGTCAATCAGCCCATGGGAACTGATTTGGCTGAGCATATGGTCGAGAAAGGGAACTCCTGTATGAGTTGAGTATTGTCCTTGACCATCAAGGTTAAGGCTAACTTTGACATCCGTTTCGCGGGTTGTCCGATGTACAGTAGCTGTGCGAGTGGACAGATGGTCTAATCCTGAAGAGGCCTGGGGAGGGAAATAGTGCTCTTGAGACGAGCCACTTGACCCCGTTCTCCCCAGAGGGTTCTCTGTATCTACCCCGGCATGAATTTGCATTCGGTTGAGTCCTTAAACAGAGTACTGGTCTATTATCTAACGTCTATAACATCCGGAACATCCGAGTGGGATGCTAAAAAAATCTATTCGCGGGCTCTATCAATTATTGAATGGCCCATATAGAGGCTAAATGCCCAGTTTAGAGGCTACTGTCCATTGCCCTATCGAGAGTCTTATCTTCCGTAAAGTGGAAGAAGCTACCATAAAGGATGCAGTTCCCTGACGCACCTGTCCCTGGATTCGCATGACCCCAGAATCAGATTCTCCACCAACGCCCCTATCGACTCCAGACTCAGCGATCGCCAATGGCGGCCAACCCAACCAATTGGGAAAAACTGGGATACCTGAAATCCAGCACCCTAGCGCCCCACTTGATCCAGACCCCTCCCCTAGTGATCCAGATTCTCGCAGGCAATGGCTGTCATCGAGTGTGGATCGTTTGGCAAAGTCTATCTCTATTGAGGCGATTGCCGTCGCAGCCGTTAGTTTTCTGCTGGTTGGACTGGCTACAAATATTGCCTGGATTGGGATTCCCGGTGCCGCTGTTGCCCTCATCCTCTCCCTGCGGGTGCTTTGGCCGTCCCTGATCCAGGACCTAGCAACCTGGGTCCTAGCCCAGCGGCGCTCTATTGTTGTGGCTGCGATTACAGCTTTGGTGGCGATAGCCGGGCTGATGAAGCTGACGGGCTTTAATCAACATATCAAGGGCTGGATCAGCCCGATTAACTGGGAGGCTTTTGGGGCCTTAGGTGAGGTATTTGGAGCTCTGGGTCAAATTTTAATCGCCATCCTAGCGCTTTATGTCACCTGGCGACAGTACATTATCTCTAAAGACCTTACGATTCAGCAGAACCGGATTACCCAACAGCAGACGATTGATTCCTACTTTCAGGGTATTGCCGACCTGGTTTTAGACGACGAAGGGTTACTGGAAGACTGGCCTCAGGAGCGGGCTCTAGCTGAAGGGCGCACCGCAGCTATCCTTGGGAGTGTAGACGCTGAGGGTAAGGCGAAAGTCCTCCGGTTTCTCTCTACTGCTAAACTGCTCACTCCCCTGAAGCGCGATCGCCGATTAGGACGACCCATGTTTGACGGTATGGGAGGGTACGCAGAGGATGTGGAGTATGGCATCCGGGTGATTGATCTCGGCATTATGCTGGCTAACGCGGATATCTCTGGAACTGATCTACGCTGGAGCGATTTGAGTGAAGCGAACCTGATCCGGGCAAACCTCAGCGGCTGCGACTTAACCAAAGCCGATTTTTCTCGCACGATTTTGTACGATACTTGTCTAGTAGGTGCGGAACTGGAGCGCGTCAGGCTATTCTACGGCCCGGTGGAGACTGCCACACCCCGCCATCGGCTACACCCGCCTGATTACAACACGGGAGCCCAAACTGGAGCTGTCGTGGAAAACGCTAATTTTACCGATGTGCGGAAGATGTCAGAGGCCCAGCGCTATTACTGCTGTACCTGGGGAGGTGCCAAAACTAGAATGACTATTCCTGGGGGCTGTGATGACATTGCCAACAAGCTTGGCCGATAACGCCTGACCCACTTTGTGGGTTTCGAAAATGGTAACCGACAGATTAACAGAGGGTTATGGTATCAAAGTAGTATCGAATACCTGATACTTAGTAGGTTATGAAGCCCTATATTTTATCGTTGCTAGATCACTCTGGAAAAATTTCCGTTTCCTCAGCGGCGAACCCAAGGCTTTTTCCTAGCACTAAATTTTCTGAAAATCAGATACTCGCCGCTTCCCAGCAATTCTGGCGCTACTGCAAGTTATCCTCGGCAGTGTCTTTGCTACTGGTGAGTCTCAGCTGGGTTGATCCGGCACAGGCCCAAACACCGGAAAACCCACTGAGAACCCTCAGCGTTACCGGTCGAGGCGTAGAAAACGTGCAGACTACGAAAGCTGAAGTCCGCTTAGGTGTAGAAGCGCAGGGTAAAACAGCTCAAGCGGTGCAGCAGGAAGTTGCCCGCCGCTCTGCTGCTGTGGTGGCACTGCTAAAATCCCGCCAAGTGGAACGGCTGGAAACCACTGGAATCAGCTTGAATCCAACCTACAGCTATCAAGACAACCGGCCTCCCCAGCTCACTGGCTTTACTGCCAGCAATATTGTCAGCTTTCGGGTAGCAACTGACCAAGCCGGACCCCTGTTAGATCAAGCAGTTCAAGCAGGCGCAACCCGGATTGACGGTTTGAGCTTTATTGCCGCTGATGAGGCGGCCAATAAGGCCCAACAACAGGCGCTGCGAGAAGCAGTTCAAGATGCTCAAGCTCAAGCAAACGCAGTGCTTGCTGCCCTTGGCTTCAGGCCGCGTCAGGTTGTGAGCATTCAGGTCAATGGTGCCAGTGTGTCACCGCCACCCCCCCGCCCGCTAGCTGTTGAGGCTGATCGCGCCAGTCAACTGGCGGCGAAGACACCAATAATCGGAGGGGAACAGGACGTTGAAGCTTCGGTGACACTGCAAATTAGCTACTAAAACTCGTCGTCGTAGCTGCTGACTGCATTCGGGTCAGTATCCCGCTTAGAACCGAGTAGTTCCAGTCGATCTACCCGAATCACCGGCTTGGAGCGGTCTGCACCAGTACTGCGATCCTTCCAGTGGTCAAATTTCAAAGCCCCGATCACTCCAATCAGGCTGCCTTTGCGGACATAGTTAGCGGCTACTTCGGCGGTCTTACCCCACAGCTCCAGATTGAACCAATCTGGCTGGTCGCTGTTGCGCGTGCGGCGGTCTACAGCCAAGGTTAGATTACAAACCACACTGCCGGATTCAAAATACTTGACGTCAGGGTCGCCCCCCACCCGGCCAACGAGATTGACAACGTTGAGACTCATAACTTTAGTACAGATGTACTTGACTTGACAGCTATACTCTAGCGAATCCCGCTAGGGTTTGTTATCCGTAAAGTTCACTTCGAACCGGTTTCTTCAGAGAGGTTGCGTCCAGCAGAATGTCTTTCCACGGAGGGTTTGGCTGCGAGCTTTAGGTCTCTACCCTGCCAGTTATCCAGCACATCCTTGATCAGGATCTCTCGTAACCAGACTTGGGTAATGACGAGCAGAGGCAGCGCCAGCAGCAGTCCCAAGAAGCCAAAGAAGACCGCAAAGGCGACCTGAGACACCAAGGTGATTGCAGGCAGCAGCGACACCTGTTTTTGCATCACCAGGGGAGTCAGGATATTGCTTTCAATTTGCTGGATTACAATGTATAGGATTAGCACGGCAACAGCCTTCCAAGGAGCATCCAGCAGCGAGATCGCAATGGGCGGAATCACGCTTAAGGTGGGTCCGACGTTAGGAATGAACGTCAACAGTCCCGCCAACAGCGCATTGACTAGTGCCAGAGGTACGCCTAAAATCCACAGCCCGAGACCGCTCAAGACAGTAATGACAGCCATGTTGAATAAAATACCGACCAACC
Source organism: Thermosynechococcaceae cyanobacterium YX3bin19 (assembly GCA_030447595.1). GTDB lineage: Bacteria > Cyanobacteriota > Cyanobacteriia > Thermosynechococcales > Thermosynechococcaceae > JAUJON01. Next base: position 3,365 of record JAUJON010000046.1, on the reverse strand, counting down.
ATCCCCCCAAAGCAACGTCGCATTCTGTGAGAATTTCATCAATACGTCGGCGGTAGAAGGCCGGAAACAGCCGGATAAATCCGTGCCGGTAAGGTGTCGGATTAGCAAGTAGCATGATCATCAGCACGACAACCAGCAGCAAGCTCAGGAGAATGCTGAATAAGTTGGAAAACAAAGCAAAAAAGTTACCAAACAGCCGCGATGCCAGTGGTTGGACTTGGCGAATTAGATCATTGCCATTGGGAATGTAATCCTCGAATGAGCGCCCTGGAATAAAGCGGCTTTGAAAGCTATCGACCCATCCCCGTAGTCGCTCTAATCCCTCCGGTACGATTTGCACCAATTGTTGAAACTGGTCAATGAAAGGCGGCACAATCAGCCAGACAAAGCCAATAATGAGAGTGAGTAGAATTCCTACCGAGAGCAATGCAGCAATGCCCCGCTTGACCCCCGACTTCTGAAGTCGCTGCACGAATCGGTTCAAGGCGGTGGCCAGGACAACCGCTAGGAATAGCAGCAAAAGGACTTCTCGAATCTGCCAGAGAATGTAAAGCGAGACGCTCAAGGCTAGGAAGCCAATCCATTTCCCGAGATTCAAAGCCTTACCTCCGTTTTGCTGTTCATGGTTGGTTGCTAGAGGGACAAATTTTTCAGGTTGACCTTGCTAGATTAGCGGATTTTAGCTCATCACACTGATGCCAGTCGTCCAGTAAAAGCTACAAAACTCTTCTGATAACAGATTCTCTGAAACTTCTAGACTGTTAAATGTGTATCCCTTGAATAAGGCCGACCTGACGATGAATCCCATGATTGGCTCCCCCACCGCGATTGATCAAAAGCTTTCCCGCCGTCACATAGACCTTGATCCCGGTGGCTATTTCATCATTTATTTAGACGCAGATGCAGCTCTTATCTGTGCCAAGCATTTCACCAACGTGATTGACGATCGCGGTTTAGCCGTTGATCCGGAAACGGGTAAACCAATCCCAGTCCGCGGTAAAGTAGCGCGCGCTCACACGACAATTTTTAGTGGCCGCACTGCTAAAGAGGTGTGCGTCAAAATTTTTGAAGAACCCCAACCCTGTCCAGTCACGCAGCTAGATCACGCCGCGTACTTGGGCCGAGAGTTGATGCGGGCTGAGTTTGCCCTCACAAGTGGGCAAGAATATATCCAGGATTAATTGAGTCCTGTGGGAGTACTGAGAGCGCTAAAGAACAGTCCGGCATCGCCAATCGCGAAAGAGGAGAACAGAATGGCTGAACCGCAAGTAGCACCCTACGGCTCTTGGAAGTCCCCCATCACTTCAGACTTGATTGTTTCTAGAACGATTGGGCTCGGGCAAATCAGGTTAGACAGCGAAGACATTTACTGGAGTGAGATGCGCCCAGATGAGGGCGGGCGGAACGTGATTGTTCGTCGGACGCCGGACGGGGCGATCGCGGATATCACTCCACCGCCGTTTAATGTTCGTACCCGCGTGCATGAGTACGGGGGTGGGGCATTTACTGTGCTAAACGGTAGCATTTACTTTTCCAACTTTACTGACCAGCGCCTCTATGTTCAAACTCCCGGCGCTCCGCCCAGGCCGCTGACACCAGAGGGAAAATTGCGCTACGCAGACGGGGTGATTGATTTCCACCGAGGTCGCTTGATCTGTATCTGTGAAGATCATACGGCAGGGGAGCATCAGGTCGTTAATTGCTTAATCAGCCTTGATCTGGAGGCAAGCGGGAAAAAACTGATTCTTGCCAGGGGGAATGATTTTTACTCGTCTCCCTGCCTGAGTCCTGATGGACTCTATTTGGCCTGGCTGACCTGGAATCACCCTAACATGCCGTGGGACGGCACTGAATTATGGGTCAGTGAACTGAAGGCAGATGGCTCCCTGACAAGTCTGCAGCGAGTCGCAGGGGGGATAGATGAATCAATCTTTCAGCCGCGGTGGTCACCCGATGGGGTGCTTCACTTTGTCTCAGATCGCAGTGGCTGGTGGAATCTCTACTGCTGGCGGCAGGGGCAAGTCGAGCCCCTGTGGGAACGGGAAGCCGAGTTTGGCATGCCGCAGTGGTTATTTGGCCTGTCTACCTATGACTTCGCTTCGGCAGACGAAATTATCTGCGCTTACACCCAGCAGGGAACTTGGAATCTAGCTCAGCTCAATCGCCCTACCCAACAGTTGCAGCCAATTGAAACTCCCTACTCGGAGATTATGTTTCTCCAGACGGCATCGGGACGTGTTATCTTCCGAGCTAGCTCTGCTACGGAACCGCCAGCCATTGTTCACCTTGATCTGGCAACGCGGCAGGTAGAGGTACTGCGCCGCTCCAGTACAGTCACCCTCGATGCCAAGTACTTCTCGCACCCACAAGCGATCGAGTTCCCGACTCAAGATCAGCAAACGGCCTATGCTTTCTTCTACCCACCCCAAAATGCAGACTACGCTGCGCCTTCAGGAGAACGCCCCCCATTACTCGTGATGAGTCATGGCGGACCGACAGCAGCAGCTTCTAGTACATTTAGCCTCGAGGTCCAGTACTGGACTGGCCGGGGAATTGCGGTACTAGATGTGAACTACGGTGGCAGCACGGGCTATGGCCGTGCCTATCGCCAACGATTGACAGGGCAGTGGGGTGTGGTAGATGTGGATGACTGCACAGATGGGGCTCACTACCTAGTAGAACGGAGAGAAGTAGATGGCGCTCGCCTGGCAATCACGGGCGGCAGCGCTGGCGGCTATACGACCCTTTGTGTCCTCACCTTCCGCGACTTGTTTAAAGCGGGTGCCAGCCACTTCGGTGTGAGTGACCTGGAGGCTTTGGTGCGAGAGACCCACAAGTTTGAGTCGACCTACCTGTTCCGGCTCGTGGGTCCCTATCCAGAACGGGTGGATCTCTACCGGGCGCGATCGCCCATTCACTTTAGCGATCGCCTGGCTTGCCCAGTTATCTTCTTTCAGGGACTGGAAGACAGAATTGTCCCACCCACTCAGGCAGAGTTGATGTTTGAGGCCCTCCGTACCAAGGGGGTACCTGTTGCCTATGTCCCCTTTGCGGGAGAGCAACATGGATTTCGCCGTTCTGAAAATATCAAGCGCGCTCTAGACGGGGAACTCTATTTTTATTCGCAGACTTTTGCCTTTGACCTGGCGGAGCCATTAGAACCAGTGCTGATTGAGAACCTCTAGGTCCTCACCCTAGTAAGCGTCCTGTAGCTCGTAGAAGTCAGGCGAAATGTAATCCTTACGCAGCGGCCAACCAACCCAGTCTTCCGGCATGAGTAGCCGCTTCAGGTTGGGATGGCCCTCGTAGATAATTCCCAGCATGTCGTAAGTTTCCCGCTCCTGGAAATCTGCAGTTTTCCAGAT
>JAUJON010000045.1 GCA_030447595.1 Thermosynechococcaceae cyanobacterium YX3bin19 | reverse complement strand
GGGACAGTAGCCCTCCTATTGTGAAGGTGTGTCAGTATTTAGGCCTAGAGGATGGATTTGCCTATGGCCATGATTGAACGGGCCTGCAAGGTTAAAAGTTTCTAACAGCGATTACAACTGGGGGAGGTGAGCAGGCTTACTGCCGGGAAGGATACAACCACTTTGCTATCCGAGAACTACTGGTGCCTTTTGAGCAAACAGCCCGTCTCTGTGGCATGGAGTATCTGCCTCCTTTTGTCGTCCACGGGACGCACAAACTGCAAGAGCAGCACCAGATTGCCAAGCACGCTGAGGACTACCGCACCGTAATTATTGCCCTCCGGAATAACACCGTGCATTGGGCACACCTCACAGAATGCAAACGCCTCAACGAAGACCTAAATCAGCTGATTAACATGGAGGTATCTCAGAATGCATAACGAAGGCTTTTTTTTTCAGGCATTCGTTTACTTAGTCGCAGCAGTGCTGTCGGTGCCGATCGCTCAGCGGCTGGGACTAGGTTCTGTTTTAGGCTACCTCGTTGCCGGAGTAATCATTGGTCCCTTTGTCTTGGGCTTTGTCGGGCAAGAGGGAGACGATGTGATGCACTTTGCTGAGTTTGGCGTGGTCATGATGCTGTTCCTGATTGGCTTAGAACTGCAGCCAGCACTGCTGTGGCGGTTGCGAGTTCCCATTTTGGGACTAGGGGGCTTGCAGGTAATGGCTACGACCCTGGGTATTGCCGCTATCGGTTTCCTCTTTGGCCTCTCCTGGCAAATGGCGCTGGCGGTGGGCATGATCCTCTCGCTCTCTTCCACGGCGATTGTCCTCCAAACACTGAATGAGAAAGGCCTGATGCGAACTGAGGCCGGACAGTCTTCCTTCTCGGTCCTGCTGTTTCAAGACATTGCCGTCATCCCGATGCTGGCTCTCCTACCACTACTAGCAATGGCAGAGAGTTCAGCGACCAGCCTGGCTACGAATGGCGTAATTTTCGTTGCCGAGCAAACCGCGGCACAGGACACAGCCCTGCTACCCTGGCAGCAAGCCCTACTAGTAATGGGAACGGTCGGAGGCATTATTATCGGGGGCCGGTTTCTGATGCGCCCGGTGTTTCGCTTCATTGCCGCTACCCGATCGCGGGAGATTTTTACGGCAACCGCCTTGCTCCTGGTGATTGGCATTGCCTTAGCAATGCAGCAAGTGGGTCTTTCGCCCGCACTGGGTACGTTTGTCGCTGGCGTTGTCTTGGCAGAAAGCGAATACCGTCATGAGTTAGAGAGCGATATCGAACCTTTCAAAGGCCTGTTATTAGGACTATTTTTTATTTCAGTGGGAGCCAGCATTAATTTCAATCTCTTGATTCAGCAACCCCTATTGATTCTGGGGTTAGTCATTAGTCTGGCAATAGCTAAGTTTGGTGTGTTACTGGCGCTGGGCCGACTCTTTCAGTTGGAGTTGAGTCAGAATTTGCTGTTTGCCTTTGCCCTGGCTCAAGGAGGTGAGTTTGCCTTCGTGCTGTTCTCCTTTGCTGCTCAAAGCCGGGTGCTGACCCCAGCTGTGGTAGAACCTTTAGTAGCAGTGGTAGCACTGTCGATGATCCTGACACCACTGATGATGATTCTCCATGACCGGCTAGTGCTGCCTCGTTTTGTTCACTCACTAGCCGAGCGGGAAGCCGACGAAATTGACGACAATGAAAACCCCGTAATTATTGTCGGCTTTGGTCGCTTTGGACAGATTGTCGGTCGCTTGCTAATTGCCAACGGCTTCAAAGCCACACTTCTAGAGCAGAATCCTGGGCAAATTGAATTGCTACGGCGCTTCGGCTGGAAGATCTTCTATGGGGATGCCTCCCGGCTTGACTTACTCCATGTCGCAGGGGCGCAGCAGGCTAAGTTGATTGTGCTCGCAATTGATGAGCGGGAGAAAATGCTGCACATTATTGATCTTGTTCATAAGCATTTTCCCCATCTGAAAATTCTTGCTCGGGCGGTAGACCGCCGTCACGCGTTTGAGTTGATTCGACGTGAAGTGGATGTGGTCGAGCGGGAAACCTTTAGCTCTGCTCTGGAGATGGGAGTGGAGGCACTGAAGTTATTGGGCTTCCGCTCCTACAAAGCCCATCGAGCTGCCCAAACGTTTAAATACTACGATGAGCAAGCCTTAGCGGAAATGGCCCAGGTGATGGGTGATGAAACAGTGCTAGTGGCGCGATCGCGTCAATTAGCAAAGGATCTGGAGCAGTTGTTGCGCTCAGACGACCGGGAGCTAACTCACGACGTTGATCATGCCTGGGATATCTCAGCCCTGCGGAAGGACACCTGAGGGCAGATAATTACTTCCCTTGCCCTGCTGCTGATACCGTTGAGAAAGTTTGTGAGTGCCAGCAAGTACTGAGGCCAAGCTAAAGTATTGAGCAAATCATGGAGGTTTGATGCGGAACTAAGAACCCCCCGTCCTTTAAGGTTGAGGAAGATATCAAACTTATCTGATAAGGCTTCAAGTCAAACGCTATTGATTGAGTCTTCAGTAGTAAAGCTGTAAATCTTCTGAGTTTCCAGATGATTGAAGGCCACAGAAGGGGATTTCAGGGGATGATGATTGTCGATCAAGTCCAACCTGCAAGTTGGCCAGTGGATCGGTGCCGGAGGCAACAAGAACTCCAGCCGGTCTATGTAGGGCCAGGTGAGCAGGTCGTTAAGAATCTGAGTGATTGCCTGTAGATAGGGGTGTCCGGCTTGCTGGCACCAGTCAGACATGGCGATCTGAGGCTGGTCGAAGCCCAAGTGGAAGATCAGAAGGGAGGGATTGCTAAACAACGCGATCTTCACAGGTCGAGCTCTTCTTGCAGCAACAAATCATGGACTGCTGCTAGATGCCGCAGTTTCTCCAGACGTTCATACCGCTCTTAGTCACAGACTGCGGTTCATCTTACCAGTGGATGGCCACACTCAGCAGGTAAGTTTGTAGCAGCATATGGCCCAGCTTTTGGGCCTTGGTTGCCAATTACAGTTATAGGGATTCGCCTCAACCAGTAGCGGAACGCGGTCTACAGTATCTCTAAACCGTAGCCCTTCAATCCAGCAATTTTCCGGGGTTATTAGTAATTAAAACGAATTCTCTGCACTCCTAAATCGTTGAGAATCTGGGCTCCGATTCCGTAGTCGCGTAGGTCAGCGGAAACCCTAGCTGATTATTAGCTTCCACGGTATCCAGGCCCATATCCTGCAAGGAGTAGGCTTTCAACTTATTCACTAACCCAATTCCCCGACCTTCCTGTCTTAGGTAGACTACCACCCTGTCCAGCATTTTCGATCATTTTGAGAGCTGCCTGCAGCTGGGGGCAGTAATCACAGCGCAACGACTCCAGGGCATCTCCCGTTAGGCATTCTGGAGTGCATCCTTACCATCACAGGGTGGCTTTTAAACTGAGCAGGGTCTCCCTAATGATCGCTACATGCTCCGAATGATCAAGCTGGATTACGGTAGGCATAGATGTGAAATTGCCCAAGCTCTGAGGGGCAGGTTAGTTACAGTTTCTCGATGAACAAGCCGTTCATGCTGCAGCCGGTAGCTAATCAAATCCGCAATACTGATAATTTTGAGTTGATGGGTGCGGGCATACTCCATCAACTCTGGCAAGCGGGCCATTGAGCCGTCAGGATTTTGAATTTCATAAATCACTCCGGCAGGATAAAGGCCAGCAAGCTTAGCTAAGTCAATGGCTGCTTCGGTATGGCCAGCCCGCTTGAGGACACCCCTTCCTTAGCCCGCAGCGGAAAAATATGGCCGGGACGGCGTAGGTCACTTGATCTACTAGCTGGATTGATAGCAACCCGAATGGTTCGGGCTCGGTCTTCCGCAGAAATCCCAGTCTTGACACCCAAGTGAGGTGCCGCATCAATACTTACGGTAAAAGCAGTCTGGTTGCTATCTGTGTTGTTGCTGACCATCAAGGGTAATTCAAGCTGATCGAAGGCGATCTTCGCTCATCGCCAGACAAATCAGACCACGGGCATAAACTGCCATGAAAATTGATCATGTCTGGGGTTGCAAACGGCAGCGCAAATTAGGTCACCCTCATTTCCCGCCCTTCATCATCGACCACTACGATAGCCCGTCCAGCCTTTAGGTCTGCTAGAGCTGTGGTAATGGCATCAAATTGAAATATCTCACTCAAGCCACTTGAGAAATTCAAAGGATAACACCGTAAAGTTTTTAACAGACTAACCTCATTTCGATTTTAGCCCTTCCTCTTTGCTCCACTGCCTATCGGTAGATAGAGTTTTTCTGCGGGGACATCCCTGCAGAAACCAAAAGGTGCCTAAGATTAGCGGCGTACTCTTTTGAGTCAGTGCCAAGCTTGGGTACCACTACTTAAAGGAGGATATTTTAGGACGATGTTGTCGGTCCTAGGGAAAGCTCAAGGAACCTGCATTGCGATTATCGTTAGTGTTTAGGTTACAGAAATCAATTAATTTTTACTATCCACCTCAGTTTTGATACTACAATGCAGCAAAAGTCAAACTATTTCGAAGTTAATTACTGAAGGAATTAATATATGGGTCAACAAGACCGCATACCTGTGGGGATTGTTGGAGCCTCTGGCTACGGTGGTGTGCAGCTTGTACGCCTACTTATTGAGCATCCGAGGACAGAGTTAGTTTATCTTGGAGGCGAAAGCAGCGCTGGTTCCCCTTTTGCTGACCTCTATCCTCACTTGGCTCATCGGTCTGGCTGGACAATTGAACCTGTAAATTTAGACGTAATTGCTGAGCGCTGCCAGGTTGTTTTTCTGTCGCTACCCAATGGTTTAGCCACTCAGTTAGCCCCATCGTTACTTGAAAAGGGTTGCAAGGTTCTTGATCTGTCTGCCGATTACCGCTTCTTTAACCTGGAAACCTATCAAAGCTGGTATGGCGGAGAGCGCCAAGACCAGGCAACCGCCGCAACCGCTGTTTATGGCCTACCCGAACTCTACCGAGAGCGGATTACCAGTGCCCATCTGGTTGGCTGCCCTGGCTGTTATCCCACAGCTAGCTTGTTGGCCCTCTCCCCCTTGCTCAAGCAAGGACTAATTGTGCCAGAGAGTGCAATTATTGATGCTAAATCCGGTACATCTGGGGGCGGCCGTCAAGGGAAGATCCCGCTTTTGTTGGCAGAAGCAGACAACTCCCTAGGGGCTTATAACGTAGGCCGTCATCGCCATACCCCTGAAATTGAGCAAATTTGCAGCGACCTGACTGGTCATGAACTAATGGTTCAGTTTACCCCTCACTTAGTTCCGATGCCCCGAGGGATTCTGGCAACTATCTATGCCTCAATGCGAGACCCAGGATTGGTACGGGAGGATTTACTCACTATATTTACTGCTTTCTACCGTACCTCTCCTTGGGTAAAAATTTTACCAAGCGGAATTTATCCTCAAACAAAATGGGCTTGTGGCACTAACCTTTGTTATATCGGTATTGAAGTTGATGTTCGCACTGAACGCGTTATTGTGATGTCTGCTATTGACAATTTACTTAAAGGTCAGGCAGGTCAGGCTGTACAGTGCATGAATTTGATGATGGGCTGGGAGGAAACATTAGGACTTCCCCAACTGAGCTTCTATCCCTAATGCTCTTTCTGCAGCAATTTTGAACTCATTCTTGGTAACTTGTTAACACTAAGATCTTTCGTGATTTTGAGATTTATTCAGCAAAACCAAAGATTAGCTTTACTGATTTCAAAAGTGATTTTAAGAAGGTTTAAGTACTGGTTTAGTTAACTGCAATACCATGCCTTTAACTTGTTACCTCAGGTAGAGGAGAGCAATCTTCAAGGCTGGTATTCTATATATTGTTGGTAAAGCTAATCATAATAGAGCTTTATACCCTTATAAAATTTATAAAAGGATAGAAAGATGGGAATCACTGACATTATTGCTTGGGTTGTTTTAGGCTTAATTGCTGGAGCGATCGCAAAGGCTATTTATCCTGGTCATCAAGGTGGCGGTATTTTTGCCACAATTGCCTTAGGTATTCTAGGAGCATTGGTTGGCGGCTGGCTTGGTGGATTAATATTAGGAACGTCAGGAGGTGCTGCAGCTGGTGCCCTGTCAATTCCTAGTATTATCTTTGCCATCATTGGTGCAATCATTCTGATTTTCATTTGGGGCTTGGTAACCAGAAGATCGGCATAGCCTTTCAAAAGTAAGTTCGGTTAACTTCATACGAAGCTGGAAGCTTAACAAAGGGGGGATTTTTGCCTGGCCTCCCCTACCCTAAAGCAGATATACTTGGTCTTTGCCAAAGTTATTTTGAAACTTTCCTCTGAATTCGATAAAGGATTGTATTAGGTTCGAGGTGGTTATTAATTTCTTCAATTACTGTGTCAAGGCCTAAGCTTCCCCAAGTACCCCCTTTAGCTAAATGCAATCGGGTAATGCGTCCAATTAAATAGGTTCCATACCCTGCAACACCCCCCTGAGTGGTTGCTGCTCCTAGGTAGGCAGGAATGCCGCTGAAGCCCTCCGTAAACATGGCGACGCTTTTGCTAACACTGAAGAAGAGGCTAGTACACAACTCACTTAATGCTAAGCCTCCAGAGCTGATAAAGGCTGTCCGCCAAAGTTTATTTCGCCTCAAAATAAGTGACTGGAAACCCATATAACTTGGAAAGTGCCCGAATAAGTAGAAGATCCGTGATTGCACCTCCAAGCAAATCTAGCAATGCAAGAGGGTTCAGTGCTATTGCTAACGCCTTATATCGGGCGAAATATAAAACTAAGGCTTGTGCTTGAGATTCCTTTAAGCTGATAATCTTCTTTATGATCACTGTCTCGGCTTCTTTGGGCTTGAAGCAGTGCATTCAATGCAAGTATCAGTTGCCCCTCACGATTAAGAAGTTGAAGCAGTTCCTGTTTAAGCTGCTCTACTTGGGGTAGAGGAGTCTCCACCGTACCCTGGCCTCTCCATTTGGCCACTCAGTTCGAACCTGAACGGGGGCGGGCTCGCTGCGGTGTTAGCCTCCTGGGGGGAAATCAACTGTTGGAGACTCTGATCCTGAAGATTTCTATAAATGGTTGTGAATCGCGCTCTGGATATAAGTCCATTTTGTTAAATACCAGGAGCAAAGGTTTTCGGGCCTCTTTAAGGTCACATAAAGCCTGGTATTCAGTGCGGGTTAAATCTCCAGAGACCACAAATAAAATTAGGTCAGCTTGTTGGGTTACATCCCTTGCCATTTGAGCTCGAACTTGACCATCTACTTCATCTAGTCCAGGCGTATCAATAAGTTCAATCTGAACTTTGGTTGGGCTTTTTTTTGGCTCAGCCATCGGAAGCCACCGGACTGACCGGGGCCACTGGGTCACACCATTAAGTGGGCCAGTTTGAAATACTTTTTGACCCACTAAGGCATTTAAGACAGCAGACTTACCGCGGCTAACGAGGCCAAACACAGCAATCCGAAATAAGCTTTGATCCAGCTTATCTTGGATTGCTGTTAACAGATTCAGCTCATCCTGCAGCTCCGGCTGAAGCTCAATGTGATATAGCGAGTGGCGAGTAAGTACTTGCCGGAGGCTAGCACGGGCACGCTTGAGGAGAGCTTCTTGCCAGTTATGGTTAAAAGCAGGTGGCCTGGTCTTGATAGTAGGGTTAGATGGGGGGAACTGGAATTGATTCAAGAGCTAGCAGAAACACAGTCTGTAGGTTTATCTTCCCCTAGTTTAAGGCTTTCTAGATTTGGTAGCGCAGGAATAGAGCTTGCAGGGCGCAGCCGACCGATTGCCTGACTAACTAATGACTTAAGAAACGGTAGCCGTTGATTATCTTGAAACACTGCCTGCAAGGTTCGCCCCAAACCCTCTAAATACGGGATGCTAGCACTCCTTGGCTGCTCGCTGAGGGTCTGGAAATGCTCAATCAAACTCAGGCCAGCTAAACGGGTAAGATAGGCGGCACTTACACCTTGAACGACACCACCAGCAACAAAGGTTACTGAGTTGCTTTTCAGCAGTGACCCCAGAGTTTGTGTAGAAAATTCAACTAAGCCTAACTTCATCATTAGTTTAGCTAGGGTACTTGCTACTACCTGGGCTTGAGCAAGAGAGAATTTCTGCTGATAGATGCCCCCTAGATCTAAAACCATTTTGCCGGTAATTGCTGCGGTTGCTAGCAGCTCCAAGGTTGGCAGGGTATTGGCGAAGGCAGCTGCTGCTGCAATCCACTGGTACTGCTCAATGATCGGTAGGGCGCGATCGCGCCGGATACCATTTAACTGACTTCGAACTGCTGCCTGCAACACCATTGCTTGGTCAAGGGTACTTTGCAGCACTAACTGTTTGCTCTCCTGGGCCAGGACTTGATTTAACCGCTCAGTCAAAAGTTCAACCTGGGGGGAAGGGTACTCCATTCGCTCCTGAGCTGAGCCATCTGCCAGGTGCTGACGAACTTTCACCTGGCTAGGATTAGCGGCAACCGCCACAATGTCTGCGGGATCTAAGATTTCACGCAATCGCTCCCGAAGCTGTTTCAGTACTGCTGACTGCTGGGTGGGGAGATACTGGTCTTGCTTATTCAAAATTAGGACTGTACGTTTATGGCGATCAACGAGGTCCTTTAGGGTTTGATATTCAGGCTGGGTTAAATCTCCCTGAATCAGAAATAGTACTAGGTCCGCAGCTAGGGATGGGGCAGCAGCCTCCTGGATTTCTGTACCTGTGCTACTGAACAAGCTGGGCATTTCGTAGAGCGAACAATGAGGTTTTACCTCTCTCCTCCAACTAGACTCTAATACGCGAACTAAAGAGGTTTTACCGACGTTGCTACCGCCGATGACGGCCAGCCGAATATCCTGGCGACTAACTTCAGCCGCAACCTGCGAAAGCTTAGCTCTTAGCTCATTCTGGGTAACTGGCGCGGATTCCGCTTCTAGCTGCTCAATGAGCTGTTCTACTTCAGTAATCGCCCGTTCTACTGCTACCGTTGAGGCTACAGGTCGAACCTCTGAAAGTGCTACAGGTTTTTGCTGCAGCCAGAGGCAAATTCCACCTGCAAGGACGCTAACACTAGCAATGCCAAAAACTTCTGCCCGTAAAGGCTGCCATAGCCAGTGACTCAGTAAATCTAGCAGCCAGATAGTAAAAGCTAAACCAATTACCCCGGTTAGAATTGGTTGCTGCAGTTTAATCGACATAATTGTTAAGACTAACAGTCCTCTAGAAATTGGATGACATGAACTGTTGCGATTACCAAGTTTTAGTGTAGTCCCTAATGTAAAGTCCCGCAAAGCCTAAACCTTGCGGGACTTAATATAGATTAGTGGCGGGGCATGGATTTGAACCATGGACCTTCGGGTTATGAGCCCGACGAGCTACCAGACTGCTCTACCCCGCGTCGTTTGTCTTTCTAGTATAGCGGTAAATTTTGCGCACTGCACTAACTTATTTTCAGGCAGGCTAAAGCATGGATAACTCGCCGACAACATCCAGGCGTTTATAGTCACTAAGGGTAATGTAATCCTCAGAAAGGGTCTCCGCGATCTCAGGGGTAATCCAGCCTAGTTGTTTCAGCAGATGAATTGCAGTAGCATACTTGGCACGTTTGGCTCCGTCAGTAATTTTGATCGCTAGCCCCATGCCCTCACTGATCCGACCAATACACTGAACGCCTTCGGCTCCTGTTTTACTGACCAACTCCCCTTGAGAAAGCTGCATCAACTCAGTATCGAAATGACCCTGGCCTCCTACCAGTGCCGGATGGTGAGTCATAGCTCGAACAATACGCTCCATCGCTAAGCTTGTGCCGGAGGATAGCCGAGCATATAGCGACGCCATTTGATCAAGCTGCATAAAGTAGGTAGGGGCACCACAGTCATCACGAGCACTGATAAACTCTGCGGCTGGCATTCTTGAGAGCTCAGCAATCTTACTTAAAATGAGTTGCTGAACCGGATGACTTCGCCGCAAGTAAGTTTCCAGCGACCAATTCTGATGCTGGCACACCGCCAGCATCCCAGCATGTTTGCCTGAGCAGTTGTTTTGCAGTGGGCTGCATCCGCCTAGAGGAGTTGAGCATTGCAAAACCGTTGGGTCAACATCACAACGCCAGAGGATATTAAAAACCTGTCGGACCTGCTCAGTCGTTCCTCTATGGGAGGCACAGATAATCGCTAAGTCGCGATCACTGAGTTTATACCGCTCAGAAACACCAGTAGTTGTAACGGCTAGGGCTTGGAAAGGTTTTAGGGCAGAGCGAACAAAGAACGCTGATTCGGGATTACCGGCAGTGGATAAAACTCGACCACGGTCGTCACAAACCACAGCTTGAGCCTGGTGCCTGGACTCAATGATACCTTCGCGCAGCAACCTGACTTCCAGAGATTCAGCTTGAGTTCGTTTTCCCTTGTCATGGCTAAGACTTTATCATCTATTCACTTTAGGGTAAATGGCTGTCTTTGATATCACTAGCTGTAGATTCCCAACCAGACTAGAGGAAGTTCCAGACTAAGCAGCCGCCTGATAAAAATAACGTCATTACTCCGAACGTCCATCTCAGTCGCTGCAAGATTGGCTGAACTTGGTAAGTGACTACAAGCTGGTCTTTGGTTTTTCTTCAGGCGGTTTTTTCCAAAGCTGACCATCATACCAACCCGTTTCTTCGTAAAACACAGCTTCGTTGAGGAGGCGATCGCGAATATAAGACCAACCCAAGTAGAGACGGAGTAAAGTTAGCCTAGAACTAGAGTGGCTCCAGCCGCAGCTGCAAGCATAAACTTTCCTGAATACTCACTAGGTGCAAAACTGGCTGCCGCTACCGGTCCACTCAAAAGCAAGCTGAGGCCCCAGAGCCAAGCAATGCCAATGAAGTAACCGCGCAGGTTAAGAGTTGCCCAGCGAAAAAACCAGGACTCCTGAGGTTTTGATATTCGTTAATTGGCCGTTGTTCAGGCGGAACGGGACATGCGGACACGAGGGAAGTTCACTGTCTTTTTACTATTACCAAGCAGCCTTGAGTGTTAGCTGGGATTGACTTCTAGGTAGATTCTTTTGATAGGGCTGCAACAAATTGAGTAGAAGCGAACACGGAGGGATTCGAACCCCGACCCTCAGGACCGGAACCTGATGCTCTATCCACTGAGCTACGTGTCCTTGCATTGATTAAAGCTAAATCTATGGGCCAATGCACACAACAGTATAGCGTCTATCAAGCTTGGTGACTAGAGCCCTGGTCTTAGGATTTAATCACCAAGGTTTACAGCTTCGGGTGCATTAAAAAATGAGCAAGAATATTGAGCCGAGCATTATGCTCGGACAGGGTTGGTGTGATTATGCCTGTTTGAGGTACGCACTTGATGTCTTACATAAAGATATCGGGTTTATGACAATTTTCGGTAAGCTAAAAAAGTCTTTACTTAGCCTGATCAGGCTTGGCGTTTACTCCTATGGCTTTTCCTAGCATCCAACTGCTGAGGTTATCTCAGACATGGCGGCGTATTGTCCTACTGCTCCTAATCAGTTTGAGTTGTTTGTTTCTAGAGCCGACGTCGGCTCTAGCAGACCTAGGAGACGATCGCTTTGATGGCAATATCTTTGTGCTTTATGGTGGTAACGGGTCTTTGGTGCCAGCTAAGGTTAGTTTAGCGGCTTCTCTCAAGCAGAAGAAACCAGCTTTACTGGTGTTCTACATAGATGACAGCAGTGACTGCAAGCAGTATGCCCCCGTAGTCTCCCATTTACAGGCATTCTATGGTCGTGCTGCCAGCATCATTCCGGTTAATGTCGATACAATCCGGGCAGACGCTACTTACAAACCAACAGAGCCCGGCTACTACTACGCTGGGTTCGTTCCCCAGACGGTTTTATTGAACCAGTCTGGCCAAGTTGCCTTGAATGCCAAGGGCAACCTGCGGTTTGAACAAGTAGATGATGCGCTTCGAGAGGTTTTTGACCTGTTGCCCCGGTCTGAATCTGTAGAACTGAAGCGCCGCCCCGTGAATCAGTTCAATGTTGAGCTAAGGCAGTAGCTTCCCTCGCTTGCACGATCTCTCTGAGAGCGAAAGACTAAAAGATGGCACAATAAAAAACTAAGTAATGTAACAAGGCTCTTCCCATGGCCCGCTCCTTACCCCAAACTGTGTTGCTGGTTGATGGCTACAATATCATCGGTAGCTGGACTTCTTTGAAAAAGACCCGCGATCGCCTGGGGTTGGAAGCAGCCCGCTGGGAATTGACTCAGACTCTTACAGACTACAGTGCTTTTCAAGGGCTTAACTCGCAGCTTATTTTTGATGCTCAGTATCGAAACAGCCCTGGACATTGTGAAGTCATCACCCAAAATTTAGCCGTCTACTACACCGAGTTTGGTCAAACCGCAGATACCTATATCGAAAAGATTTGTGCTTTAGCTCGTCAGGCTAGTAAACAACGAATGATTGTGGCTACTTCTGACCGGGCGCAGTGGTTAACAGCTATAGGGTATGGAGCAGAATGGATGTCTGCTCAGCAATTAGCCTATGAACTTGGGTTAACTGCTAACTTAGTCCGGCAAAGGCAGAAAACTTCAAAGAAATCGCCTCACAGCTACCTGGCGAACTCCCTCAACCCGGCAGCTAAACAGCGGCTAGAAAGGCTACGGATGGGATCGGGTTAAGCAATGTTCTGTTTTGTTAGCTGAAAAAGTGCTAACTGTGGCAAGAACGCGGGACTTTAATCGCTTCACTATCAGGTTGTCCTCTCAGGTTTAGGTAATCACTTCATCGGGTTCCCCTGTATCCCTTGAGGTAGCTTAAAGCGCAGGCATTGAATGGTTAAAAGACCTCTCAGGCTTGTTTGTTATAAAGGCAGGGCAGCGATCGCGGTACTACCGTTTGCCGCTTTCAGGTCTAGATTGCAAGTAGCGCTTTTCCGGCTGGCGTACTAGTCACTAGCGGGTCGCTTAACCTCTATTGGGTCTTAAGGCAGCCCTTACCAACGAAGCTCGATAGAATGAATGGTGAATGAAATTGGGATGAAGCCAAACCGATGACCTTTCCAGAGCTAGAGACTGCAAACCAGCATGACTTGAAAGAGGCAGCTAACTCAGATAATGCAGTTTCCCAGAACCTGAGTGCTGAAAAAGAAAGTGCTGATGTCACAAATCCAGATAATGACTTGCCGGATGAGGCCGAAATGTACCTGTTCGATCATGTTGAGGAGTTTCGGCTGCGGATCTTTTACGCATTGATTGCCATTGTATTTGGCTTCATTGGTTGCTTTGTTGATGTCAAGCCTATCGTCAGGCTGCTGGAGGTACCGGCTCAAGGGGTGAAGTTTCTTCAACTTGCTCCCGGTGAGTACTTTTTTGTCTCTCTTAAAGTTGCAGCCTATAGTGGCTTATTGGCAGCAAGCCCGGTAGTGCTCTACCAGATTATCCGGTTTGTCTTACCAGGTCTCACCCGGCGTGAGCGCCGCTTTCTGGGACCGATTGTGTTTGGTTCCAGCTTCCTATTTGCCGCTGGTATCATCTTTGCCTATGTAGCGCTGGTTCCGGCAGCACTAAACTTCTTTATCAATTATGGGGCTGAGGTTGTGGAGCAGCTTTGGTCAATTGACCGCTACTTTGAGTTTGTGCTGCTGCTGCTCTTTAGCACGGGTTTAGCCTTTCAGATTCCCGTAATTCAGCTTCTGCTGGGTTTGTTGGGCGTTGTCTCTGGCAAACAAATGCTGTCGGGGTGGCGCTATGTTGTCCTGGGCGCGGCAGTGCTGGGGGCAGTGTTGACCCCTTCTACGGACCCACTAACTCAAAGTTTACTTGGGGGCGCAGTCGTAGGCCTTTACTTTGGGGGAACCGGCTTAGTGCTGCTGCTAGGTCGTTGAAATGGCAGCTACTTACACTGGCTTGAGCATCCGTCGGTGGTGTTGTCCTTCCTGTCAGGCAGCCGATGACAGAGACCACAATGCTGCTAGGATATTTGAGCAGTTGAGGCGTCAACTGTTGGGGTAGGTGATGTCAGACAAGGGTGCTGTAATTGCTGCTTGATTCCAGAATTTTACTTGCTGTCTTCGGTGGGTGTACGTCAAACCTAGTGATGTTCCTAAAAGTGTTAGCAACAGTCTTGACAATCAGGGAGTAGAGCCAAGGTGCTCAAATCACCTCAACATAAAACTTTAGTTCATGGAGGACTTGGAGAGTGTCTCTAAATGTGGAAATTTTAGAGCAAAGTTTTGAGCGCGTTAAACCGCGGGCAAGAGAATTTTCAGCCAGCTTCTATAGCACTCTCCTTAGCGACTATCCCCAGGTGCGGCCTTTGTTTGCCAACACGAACATGGTGGAACAGGAGAAAAAGTTGATCATGTCTTTAGTGTTAGTGGTGAGCAATCTTCGCAATCCTGAACAGCTTACGGATGTGCTCAAACAATTGGGGGAGCGGCATGTTAAGTATGGTGCGATGCGAGAACATTATCCGCTAGTGGGTGCTGCACTATTGAAAACCTTTGAATCCTATCTGGGAGCAGGCTGGACAACAGAAGTTAAGCAGGCCTGGACAGATGCCTATGGAGCGATCATTAACCTGATGCTGACAGGAGCAAACTATCCCGAAGAAAATCTCAAGTTAGAGCAAGCACTCCAACAAAGTGCTAACTCTGCCGCCAACTCCAAAACATCTTTTTAGCGATTATATTACCCAAACCTAGGTAAGTGATAAGGCTAGCCCCAAAACATTTCCACCGCTGGCATGGTGCGTGCATCAAGCTGTGGGCTATGACGGAGGCAAAAAAGTCAAAGGGCGAAAACGCTTTACCCTAGTCGATACTTTGAGGTTGCTCATGGCGGTGCGAGTTGTTGCAGGCAATGTAGCGGAACGGGAGAGAGCAAAGCAGTTGCTCAAGCAAGTCCATCAGGAGCGCCAACGCTTCCCACGACTTGTCCGCATTTGGGCCGACGGCGGCTTCCGCTGTGAAGACTTTCGGCGCTGGGTCATGGATGCCTGCGGTTGGATTTTAGAAGTCGTTTTACGTTCTGAAGGCGCTCAAGGGTTTGTGCTGTTGCCCATGCGCTGGACTGTGAAACGGCAGATACGTTTGGTCGCATTAATGTCGTCGCCTCAATGCCGATTACGAACGGCCAGCTTCTTTGGAAGCTTTCATTCACATCGCTATGATTCGCTGAATGCTCCGCAGACTGGCCTGAGCTTTTTTTACTCTCTCCGTATTTCTAAATATCTTCTAACTTGAATGGCGAATTTGAGGGATAGAGGTGACCTGCCTGAACGACAGGAAGAATTTCTCGGACTATCATAAGAAGATTGATATTTGTTAAAAATTATCAATGTTTGTTTCTAACTCTGAGTTGGTTAAGCTCAAAGACTCGTTAAAGCGCTCAATCTTGCTGGAGCAAGAACCCAGTGTCGAGCTGGTTGCCATCCTGCTAGTTTACTTTGTGCAGGGGATTCTTGGACTGGCTCGCCTCGCAATTAGCTTTTTCCTCAAGGACGAACTGGGATTGAGCCCTGCCCAGGTAGCAGCAATGATGGGTGTTGCCGCCCTACCCTGGGTGATCAAACCAGTTTTTGGGTTTCTCTCGGATAGCTTGCCGCTGTTCGGCTACCGCCGTCGTTCTTACCTAGTGCTATCCGGGCTGCTGGGTATGTCTTCCTGGGTGGTGCTGGCGACAGTCGTTCACTCAGCTTGGACGGCGACTGCTGCGATCGCCCTGAGTTCCCTTTCAATTGCGATCAGCGATGTAATTGTGGACTCGCTTGTCGTAGAGCGGGCACGCCACGAGTCCATGAGTGATGCTGGTTCACTGCAGTCTCTGTGTTGGGGGTCAACGGCTATTGGGGGAATCATCACGGCTTATTTCAGTGGATTGCTGCTAGAGCATGTCAGTACCCAAACTGTCTTTGCAATTACAGCCTGTTTTCCATTGCTGGTTTCGGCAGCGGCTTGGTTGATTGCGGAAACTCAGGTGAATGAACCACCCAATTTGAGCATTGCCCGCACCCAGATCAACCAACTACGTCAGGCAGTTGCCCAGAAGCAAATCTGGTTGCCTGCAGCATTTCTATTTCTCTGGCAGGCAACGCCAACCTCCGACGCCGCCTTTTTCTTCTTTACAACAAATGAGCTGGGGTTTGAACCAGAGTTTTTGGGCCGGGTCCGTCTCATTACTAGTGTGGCTGCTCTCATCGGGGTCTGGATTTTTCAGCGATTTTTGAAAGCAGTGCCTGTCCGGACAATCTTTTTTTGGACTACGGTTCTCTCCGCGGTACTGGGAATGACAACACTACTGCTGGTTACCCATGCGAATCGTACCCTTGGGATTGATGACCACTGGTTCAGCCTAGGAGACAGCCTGATTCTCACCGCTATGGGGCAGGTCGCTTACATGCCTGTCCTCGTTCTAGCAGCCCGGCTTTGCCCACCAGGAATTGAAGCAACGTTCTTTGCTTTGTTAATGTCTGTCACTAACCTGGCAGGGCTCTTGTCCCATGAAACGGGAGCCTTACTGATGCACTGGCTGGGGATTAGGGAAAACCACTTTGAAGCATTATGGCTGTTGGTTGTCATCACCAATCTGAGTACGCTTTTACCCTTACCACTTGTGAAGTGGCTACCCGCAACGGATGCTCAAGCTACCATTCAAGGCTTTGAGCCACAGCCAGTAGTCGAGCCTTTGGTCCCCTCCCAGCCAATGAGCCAGGCTTTCTTGCCGGAACTGATACCAGAGTTAATTTCTCAGCCAGGATTGCCGGAACGTGCTGAGGATTAGCACGACAGCAAGAAAATTATCCTTTCGAGTGATGATCCACGAGTAGAGTAGTTCGATAGAGGCAACCGTTATGCAAACAACTCCAGCCCAGGTGCCGTCCTTTGCCCAGGCAAGATCGTATAATCCCGAGGACTGGCAGCGGGGTAATGACTCCCAGAAGCAAGAATTTGATTACTGGATAGAGGACATTGAAGGAGAAATTCCTCCAGAACTGCATGGAACTCTGTTTCGCAACGGTCCCGGAATTCTTGACATTGGGGGACAAAGGTTGCAGCACCCCTTTGATGGGGATGGCATGATTAATGCGATCGCCTTTTCCCAGGGGAAAGCCTATTTTCGCAGTCGCTTTGTCCGGACGCAGGGGTACCTAGCAGAACAGGCGGCAGGTCAGATTCTTTACCGGGGAGTGTTTGGCACTCAAAAGCCTGGTGGCTGGCTAGCGAACGCTTTTGATTTAAATCTCAAAGACATTGCTAACACCCAGGTTATCTACTGGGGCGGTAAACTCCTGGCCCTCTGGGAGGCCGCTTCACCCCACCGGCTTGACCCAGGTACCTTAGAAACTTTAGGCAAAGAAACTCTCAACGGGGTTTTGCAGAATGACGCAGGGTTTTCTGCCCATCCACGCATTGACTCAGGCAGTGACAGTCGCCCAACGCGTCTAGTTAACTTTGGCCTCAAACCCGGACTCTCGACGGCAATAACGATCTACGAGTTGAATCTAGCTGGAGAGGTTGTCCAACAACACACCCGTTCTCTCCCCGGATTTGCCTTTCTGCATGACTTTGCGATTACTCCGAATTACTGCATTTTCTTTCAAAACCCAGTTAGTTTAAACCCCATACCCTATGTCTTAGGCTTGCGTGGCCCCGGGGAGTGCTTGAAGTTTCGCTCTGATCAACCCACTCGCATTTGGATTGTTCCCCGCAATCCCTCAGGCAAGATGCAGATGTTGGAAACTGATGCTTGTTTTGTCTTTCATCACGCCAATGCCTTTGAGCAAGAAGGAGAGATCCTTGTTGACTCAATCTGCTACGAGAACTTCCCGGCGATCGATCACCACTTAGATTTCCGGGAAATTGAATTTGCCACCCTGCCGCCAGGCCAATTATGGCGCTACCGACTCAACTTACAAACCAAAACCGTAGAGCATCAACTACTGGAAAAGCGCTGCTGTGAATTTCCCTACGTTCATCCTCAGCGTCTGGGCCGACCGTATCACCAGGTGTACCTGGCAGCAGCTCACCAGGCAGAAGGTAATGCACCATTACAGGCAATCCTCAAGCTCAATCTTGATTCGGACGTTCGGGAAATTTGGAGTGCTGCCCCCCGAGGTTTTGTGGGGGAACCCGTTTTTGTTCCCCGGCTAGGGCAGTCTCAGACCAATACTGAAGAGGGCTGGCTTCTCACCTTGGTCTACGACGCTGCCCATCATCGTACTGACGTGGTTATCCTAGCGGCTGAGCGGATTAGTGATGGACCGATTGCCCGGTTGCACTTAAAGCATCATATTCCTTATGGGTTGCACGGCAGCTTTACCGCTGAGTATTTTGGACCTCCCCTTTGAAAACGGATATTGGCGATGCAAAACCCCCTTCCTAGAATTAACCATCGTGAGACTAAACGTCTCGGAGTTACTTCGTGCAGGTGGGTCTCTTAACTCAGGTGCAGGTTGTCGTGGCTCCAGCTGATCAGACGGCTCAGTACAAGACAAAAGACTAGAAAAGATTGCCAGGGAAGGGCTTCATGGGATTTCACTAACATTTCATTTTATGAAACCCCAATGTCCAAGATTAGCTACTGCAATCGACAGTCTCACCCTAGTTTCCTTCGGCTGGTGCTCGTTTTCAGTAAGATTGGCAGATCCTACATGCGGTCGAGGACCTCAATTCCTAACAGAGATAATCCTAGCTTCAACGTCCGGGCTGTTAAATCGCACAGAGCTAGGCGAGACGTTTGCAGGGGTTCGGGTACCGTCAGGACCGGGCAGCGGTCATAAAACTGGTTGAACTTTTGGCTGAGTTCAAATAGGTATTGGCACAGGCGATTAGGAAGCAACTCCGTAGCAACCTGGTCTAGAACTTCGCTTAACTGGAGCAGGTGCTTCGCTAGGACTAGTTCTACATCCTTTTGCAAATGAATTTGAGTCTGCTGGGCTAGCTGTTCAAAGTTAATTTGACCTTTGCGACTGATTCCCTGCACTCGGACATAGGCATAGATCATGTAGGGCGCAGTATTCCCCTGCAGTGCCAGCATCTTGTCATAGCTAAAGACGTAGTTGCTGGTGCGGTTCTGGCTCAAGTCAGCATACTTCACGGCTCCAATTCCGACGACATGGGCGACGTGCTCTTTGAATTGCTCCGTTTCTTCACGGCCTTCTTCCTGGAGCCGGGTTTCCAGGTCGGCTCGCGCCCGGGCGATCGCTTCATCTAAAAGTTCTTGTAGGCGGATGGTGTCACCAGAACGAGTTTTTAGTTTCCTGCCACCTTCTCCCAACACTAGGCCAAAGGAAACATGGATAACCCTGACCTGGTCGGGAATCCATCTTGCTCGTTGAGCAACTTGAAATACCTGGGCAAAATGATTTGCCTGTCCGGCATCAGTGATGTAAATGATCCAATCTGCTTGATCCTGCTGGATCCGGTAGCGCAAAGCTGCTAAATCCGTCGTGGCGTAGTTGTAGCCGCCATCGGTTTTTTGAATAATCAGGGGTTGAGGTTCCCCTTGGCGGTTGGTAAACCCTTCTAAGAAAACACATTTTGCTCCCTGGTCTTCTACCAACAAGCCAGAACGCTCTAGCTCCTCCACTACCGCTGGCAGCAAGGGGTTGTAAAAGGACTCACCCCGCTCAACCAAGTGAATTTCAAGTAAATCATAGATGCGCTGGAACTCTCGCCGAGATTGTTCACAGAGAAGTTGCCAAGCCTGATAGGTTGTGGGTTCCCCCATTTGGAGCTTGACCACTTCTCGTCGAGCAGTCTCTTGGAACGTCTCATCTTGGTCAAAGCGCTGCTTTGCCTGGCGATAAAGCGTGACCAAATCGCCCAAATCTAAAGCGTTAGAGGTTGTTAGAGCTTCTGGATGGGCTTCCCGCAGGTAGGCAATTAACATGCCAAACTGAGTACCCCAGTCGCCTAGATGATTCAGGCGCAGCACATCGTGTCCCTGAAACTCCAAGATGCGAGCTAGACAATCCCCAATAATTGTGGAGCGGAGATGCCCCACATGCATTTCTTTAGCAATGTTGGGGCTGGAAAAATCAACTACGACCCGCTTAGGCCTTTTAGTTAAAGGAACGCCCAAGCGGAAGTCTGCTTGCATCGCCACCAACTGGGTTTCTAGGTAAGACGGTTTTAAGGCCAGATTGATGAACCCTGGTCCAGCTACCGTTGGCAGCTGGCACTCCGGAATATCTAAATGTTGAATGATTTGTTCAGCGATCGCGCGCGGGGGCTGTCCTAACCGTTTCGCTAAAGCCAAAGCGATGTTGGACTGGTAGTCGCCAAACTTGGGATTACTGGCAGGGACCAGCATTGGATCGGTTCCCGCCAGCTCAGATCCAAAAGCTGTAACTAGCGCCTGCTCAAACTGAGTTTTCAGCCGCTCCGTGGCATTCATAGAGTTGGGGTGCTAACGTTTTGGCTTCTTCAAACGGCTATTCTTTGGGGAACGACTATCCTGCTCACGCCGGCGGCGATCGCGCCAGTCAACGGTGGTCAGGTAGCCAACTCCCCCCGTCACTACAACCAAGAGGCCAAAGGCAGCCACTATCAGAATATTGAGAATTGAAGTTTCCACAATGATTCCTACAAGCCCGTGAAAACGAATCTACATCCCGTGGCGGCCCCAAACGACCATAGCGATCGAGAAGGTAAAGACCGTTAACAGTGAAACCCACCCCAATGACAAAATATCCATGGTGTTCCCTCTTCAAACAAGCAACTTACTCCAAGCTGTATGAGAATTCAAAGCTGTAGCCTCCGGTCTCCGTTCGTCAGCCTTCAGGTTTTCTAACAATTGCCCGTTTTGGTGTATTGGTCGCAGAAATTAGCGCAGTTGCAGCGGGTGACGATCGCGCCAGCTCAACTGCAGAATCAGCACATCACCTTGACTGTCGAGCAGCAGCACTACTTGGGCCGCGTCTTGCGCCTGCGGCCAGGCGATCGCTTCATTGCTATAAACGGACAGGGCCAGTGGTGGTTAGCTCAACTCCAGTCTGGAACAGAACAAGCCCAAGTTCTAGAAATCATTCCGGTACAGACAGAGCTACCTGTACCCGTAACCTTAATGGCTGCTCCCCCGAAAGGGAATAGCTTTGATGAAGTAGTACGCCAGGCAACGGAACTGGGCGTCACCACAATTGTTCCCGTTTTGAGTGATCGCACCCTGGTCAACCCCAGTTCCCAAAGATTAGAACGCTGGCAACGGATTGCTCAGGAAGCCGCCGAGCAGTCAGAACGCCAAGTAGTTCCCCAGGTCCTTGCTCCCAGGCCTTTTAAAGATCTCTTGTTGCAGGGAGAGCGGGACTGGGAATCCTTCCTTCGCTATTTCTGTGTCACACGCCATTCCTCCCCTCACTTACTCGATTGTTTACAGGCTGCTCACCCGCTGGGAATTCTTGTGCTTACAGGTCCGAAGGCGGCTGGACCGAAGCGGAGATTCAACAGGCGATCACAGCGGGATACCAGCCTGTATCTCTAGGATGCCGGATTCTCCGTGCGGCCACTGCACCCCTCACAGCTTTGTCATTGATTGCTGCCACATTAGAATCCTCTCAGGGAACTCTAGCGAGAGGGGGAAGAGTGCCATGATCGAGCAAGTCGCCGCAGCATTTGACCGTCAAGATTATCAAGAAGTCGCTCGGTTACTGAAAGCCTTGCCACCGCAAAACTCATGGGTACAGCTTTACCAAGGACGTCTTTACGAAGTGGCTCAGCAAAGTGCGGCGGCAGAGGCCGTATACCGGCAACTTTTGCGAACTGCCATCGGCTCGAGAGTGACCCTTCAGGCTCGCCAGGGGCTACAGCGCCTAG
This sequence comes from Thermosynechococcaceae cyanobacterium YX3bin19, assembly GCA_030447595.1. Lineage (GTDB taxonomy): Bacteria > Cyanobacteriota > Cyanobacteriia > Thermosynechococcales > Thermosynechococcaceae > JAUJON01. Next base: position 5,901 of record JAUJON010000045.1, on the reverse strand, counting down.
AAGCTTTGGAGCGAGAACAACAGCGCCTCAATATTGCTCAAGCCACTGCTAAGCCGGAGGACAATGAACTCGGGCTGCTGGTGCTTGAACCTGTCTCTCTAGCGGCTAAAGCGCTGGCAGCCCGAAAGTTTGCTCAAGTGATGAAAATTGACCCTTACTCAGCCCGGCTTCAGCTACCCAGCCAAGGTTGGCGCCTCTATCGCACCGGCCCGATTGGTAAACTCCAACTTTATGGTCAAGCCTTACAGGCTGAAGGCATTCCTGCTTTTTGGTTCACCCTGAGAACAATTCAACAAATTCAAGTATTGCAGGTCTGCTACTTTCAAACGAATACTGCTGTTCAGGCCACTGTGAATTATTCAAATACAGCAGTTCAGTCAGATTCATTTACGTTTCAGTGGTCAGAGGTCACTCAACGAGTGGAAGGGTTACTGCCTTTGTTTGAAGAAGTGATTGACTTAGACGCACGCGGTAGACTGCAGCGCAAGCAAAAAACTCAAGACCATGCTCAAATTTGTGATCTGCACCTACCCAGCCAAAACGTTATTTTACGCCTCTACGATAGCGGCTACCAGTTTCACGAAGGGATTAATTTAACCTCCCTCGACCTGTCTAGCCAACTCGAGCCGAGCACTTCTTGGACTAATTGGAAAAACCTTAGGGAATTCTTAAACCAGCACCTCCAGATTCCCGTTGAGACCAACTTTAAGTCCTTTGCTGAGACAGCGCTGGAGCACGTTCAGCTTAACCCCTAAACCCCCACATTAATCTATTCCGTCGGATAGAGACTGATTGGGACCAAGCTTTCCATCTGTATAGTTGCCTTATTTTTTAGAAACAAATAATAGTATTGGCTTAATAACGTGAAACTTTCTTTCTTAGGATGGAACTCTACAGCCAGTTTGCTGTGGAATACTTGGGGTAGGACTTACTTAACCCCATAGAAATACTGATATGAACTTAGTACGAATTGTCACCTCAATTCTTTTACCTCCCCTGGGAGTCTTTTTAACAGTTGGTCTTGGTAGTGCTTTTGGATCAATATTCTTCTGACATTACTTGGCTATATTCCTGGAATTATTCATGCTATATGGGTAATCTCCAAGAGAGAAAAGCTTATAGGGTCTAGATATAACATCTTGGTCTTGCACAACCTAAAGATAGGACTCTAAATTCCCGAAGTTTACAAGTAAAATGCCGCTTCGGGAAAATTCTATATGAACCGCAAAATTACAGATCTCATCGTGTGTCGAGGCAGGAATTAGCGAGGCAGCTTAGGACATGTTATTGGTCTAAGGGAATGTTGTAGAGTTTCTAGCAGGACCGAACGGAGGATAACCTTGAGCCTGACCCTTTATTTTCTGCGGCACGGACAGACAGACTGTAGTCGGAACAATGCTTTCTGTGGCTCTCTTGACCCAGAGCTAACCTCGGATGGCCTGGAAATGGCCCAAGCTTTTTCCACCGCCTATAGTGCTACCCCATGGACGGCAATTTTTCTAGCCCTAGGCGGCGAACTATCACGACGGCTCAGCCCCTCTGTGACGCTTTAGGAACCGGCATGGAGCTGCGGGAAGGTTTGCAAGAGATCAACTACGGCAAATGGGAAGGCCAGTCAGTCGAAACTGTAGCCCATGACTACCATGACGACTATATTCGTTGGTTGGCTGATCCAGCCTGGTACCCTCCTACGGGGGGAACTAGCCATAACGATCGCCAGTCGCGCTTTGCTCGTAACTGAAGAAATCAAGCAGCGGTACTCAACTGGCAATATCTTAATTGTCTCCCACAAAGCAACGATTCGAATAATTCTGTGTAGTCTTTTGGGAATTGACGTTGGCCGCTTTCGCTATCGTCTGGGATGCCCAGTTGGCTCGGTGAGTATCATAGAGTTTGGCTCCCATGGCCCCCTGCTAAAGGCACTGGCCGATCGCACTCATCTGGATCAACGTCTGCGCTCCCTGCCTGGTTCCTAGTAGGAACAAGAGAAAGCAAATTTTCCCTATAGGGGTAACAACTTCTCCTCAACCTTTTCTCGAATCTCAGCCACCTGCTGGGCATACTCAGCATCCGTGAGGACTGCCGCAGCGCCATCCGCTGCAATTTCTTCAGCTAGACCAATCCAGGACTTACACCCTCCATATTCCCAGCGATAAGGGATCACCTGGGCTTGGGACAGCCGATAAACTCGCAGCAACAGCACATAGAGGGGCTGGCGCGGCTTCCCACTAAACCGTTCACTGGTAAACTGATCATTCCATATGTGATGGGGTAGCAATGCGTTAACAACTGGTTCAGCGCTCACTTGAAAAATATGGGTGATCTGTGCCCAGGCACCAATTCGCACTGTTGCCGGGTGCCAGCCTTTAGCACTGGTTGAATCTGGCTGCTGTAGGCAGGCTTTAACAAATGGGGCTGCTGATGTTCGTAGGTTGGGTAGAGTAAAACCTGGTCCTGGGCTACAGTGAAGCGGCCACCCTGCTCTCGGATACCACCTTTACGCAGGAGCATTATTGTTTTGGCCGACTCCAGAGCCTCGACAGCAACGGCCCATTCCTTTAAAGCCTGGGTTAATTTCATCGGTATTGACTAACTCTTTCCTTTACCTTATCGTTTACCCTGTTTCTCTAGAAACCTAGAATGTCCCTTCGTCAAACGTTTCGTCAATCAATCTACATTGCTGCGCCTATTGCCGTTGTGGATCGTTGCATTACCGATCGCGCTTTAATGCACCGCTGGCTGAATCCAATGCTACGCTGTGAGCCCGTAGGACAATGGAGTACTGAGATTGGCAGTTGCAGCCGTTTTGTGTTGCAGATTCCTCTACTTCAGCCTGCTTTGATTAATGTAATCACCGAGCGGAGACTGGGGTTGGTGGTTTGGAGTTTTGCGGGCTTCTTTCGGGGCAGCGATCGCTGGGAGTGCCAGCCAGAAGGTGTGGGTACCCGGCTACTCAACTGGTTTGAGTTTGAGATTCCTCATCCATTAGTGCGCTTTAGCTTTAATACGTTTGCTGCCGACTTAACCCGCAGCGATATGCAAGCACAGTTACATCGTCTGAAGCGGATTGCTGAGAAACTTCATACCGCGACAGCAAACCAAACTCCTTGCCGGCAAGGATAGGGATATATTTGCTTGACTAATGCGAGAGAGTTAACAGACGCTCAGAAAATGGCAATAAAAGCCTTAGGAGCAGTTGAGGTTGAAAGACCAAACGGAGGATTGCCGTGAAGTACGACCTTCCCGACCTGCTTTTTTCCTCAATACCGGCAAGTTGTAGATGGAGTCTATCAGGACAATTTGAGAGAACTGGCTTACCTTGTGCTCAAGGACGAGGGCAGGGGACACATAGCCGGGGAGCCTGTGGCAGAGCTATTACCTGATGCCAAATCTGCTCATAGTCGGCGGCCATATGCTGAACGGTGAAGCGGTCTCTTGCTACCTCTCGGCCATTCTGACCTAGATGAGCGCGTAGGGACGGTTCATCACGAAGACGCCGCAGTGCCGCAGCAAGACTGTCAACATCGTCCTTATTAATTAAAAGCCCGGTTTTACCGTCCGTTACTGCTTCTGGAATGCTGCCGACTTGGGTAGCAACTACGGGACGGGCCGCCAACATCGCCTCAACGATCGCCAGGGGAAAGCCCTCTGACCGGGAGGGCATAACCACAGCGTCAAAACTAGGCAGGTAGACGCGTGGCTGATCGATCCAGCCAGGCAGGTAGAGGCGATCACTCACCCCCAGCTCGGCTGCAAGCTGCTCTAATACGGTACGTTGCTCACCCTCACCCAAAATAGTCACCTGTACCCCATCGACTTGCGCGATCGCCCGCAGCAAGATGTCGTGGCCCTTCATTCGATCCAGCCGACCGACGCTACCGACGACAAGCTTGCCTAGTGGGCGGTTAGCGAGTGGAGCTGGTGCTTCAATACCGGGCACGCAATTGGGGACTGAGAGAACTGTATTGCGGCCCAGGGCATAAAAGTCTTCCATCTGCCGGGCACTGGCTTTACCAACCGCGACATGGGCATCCACTCGCAGGCATAGGGCTCGGGTACGCCATAGCTTGAGGGCTTCTGTGGTCCGCAGTGGTAGCTGGTCCACCCGCACAACGCGAAGGCCAGGTAACATTAGGGCTGCGGCGAGACCTATTGCACCTGCCCAGGGTGTGCAGAGGTTGACGTGTACCACATCCGGACGCAGCTTTAGCAGGGTTGTTAGGTGCGCGATCACCGTCTGTGGACCTGTTGTGGGCAGAACCAGACGCAAAGCCTGAGGTCTGCCAGCCGCTATTCTGTTAACAACCTGCTGGGAGATACCTAGTACCATCACCTCAATATCACCCGATACGGCAGCAACAAGATGACCAAGGCTAATCTCTGCACCCCCGATACCAGCAGCATCGGTGTAGGTAACAACGCGCAGCGGACGGTCAATGCCAGGCCGGGCAAATTCCATTCAGTGACTTCTTTAGATGAAAAGGTTTCAAATATTGCTTCTAGTAGGGGGGCTTATAGCAAGGAGCAAGATGGAAAAGACTAAATTTCTGGTTCATTACTTGAAAGCTAGCTACCATCCGGCATCGGCGCTTCAATTTGTCGAGCGGTAAATACCATACGCCTCTACCATTGCCTGTGGCTTTAATTATCTCACTTCGATAGTTTAAAAACCTTTGTCTACTAATGAGCACATGATGGTAGCGTTTCCCGGCAACTGCTAGTTTTTCTTTGTCTATCTCAGTAATGACTAAGAAAGAACTCAGCGAAGCGAATGTCTGCGATCGCTATATATAGGCCTGCCATCAGCTAGGGTGGTTGGAAGCGCCAGATTCGCAGGGAATTTGGCTTCACCAATGGTCAAATGACTGCCCGGGGTTAAATCATGGGTCGAGGTGCCACCCTTCCTATCCCAAGCAGGGTACGCATCCTCTATTCATGGGTTGTTCCGTCAGGCATAGTTGCGCCCCGCAGCTTTGCGTCACTTAGGTCTGTATTAGCCAATTTTGCCTCAGCCATTTCTGCCCAGCTTAAGGTAGCCCCACTCAGGTCAGCCTCACTCAAGTTAGCCCCTCTTAAGTCTGCTTCACTGAGGTAGGCATGGCTCAGGTCTGCTCCCTGGAGATCTGCTTCACTCAGGTCTGCCTGATTCAGGTAAGCCTCGCTTAGATCTGCCCCGGCAAGTTTTTCCTGGCTCAAATCTGCCTGATTCAAATCTGCTTTATGAAAGTCCTTTTCTCCAGCTTCGCGTTGCTGTGATTCATCAGGGTTCATTTCTACCCTCTATTCACTTCAATCAACATGCTGCATCTTCCCATACCTCAATGGGTGTTTAGGGAGTGCAAATATACAGAAAATTAAAATTCGGCACTTAAAGGCGATCGCGGGAAGGGAATGACATCACGGATGTTGGTCATCCCAGTCATAAACTGCACTAATCGCTCAAATCCTAAGCCAAATCCGGCATGGGGAACCGTACCATAACGTCGCAGATCCAGATACCACCAATAGTCTTTGGGGTCGAGTCCTTGAGCAAGAATCCGCTGCTCTAGGATATCTAGGCGCTCTTCTCGCTGGGACCCACCAATAATTTCCCCAATTTTAGGAGCGAGCACATCCATGGCGCGGACTGTTTTACTATCCTCACTTAAGCGCATGTAGAAGGCTTTGATTTGAGTGGGATAATCGGTCACTATCACTGGCTTTTTAAACAGTTCTTCGGCTAGGTACCGCTCGTGCTCTGACTGAAGATCTAATCCCCACTGGACAGGAAACTCAAAGGTGCGGCTGGCTTTTTCTAACTGGGCGATCGCCTCGGTGTAGGTCAGCCGCTCAAATTCTTCCTCAATAATGTTGTGAGCTGTTTCCAAGACTGATTTATCAATCCGCTGATTGAAGAATTCC
>JAUJON010000044.1 GCA_030447595.1 Thermosynechococcaceae cyanobacterium YX3bin19 | reverse complement strand
GTCCAGATTGCTAAGCGCCAATCTGTAATGAACCCACAAAATACTTTTTACTCAGTTAAGCGATTTATTGGTCGCCGCTTCACTGAAATCACCCATGAAGCGACTGAAGTTTCTTACAAAGTTCTCGATATTAATGGCAATGTCAAGCTCGATTGCCCTGCCGTCGGTAAGCAGTTTGCGCCAGAAGAAATCTCCGCTCAAGTGTTACGGAAACTGGTTGATGATGCCAGTAAGTACCTAGGCGAGTCGGTGACTCAAGCTGTGATCACAGTGCCTGCGTACTTTAATGACTCCCAACGGCAAGCGACAAAGGATGCTGGCAAAATTGCCGGAGTTGAGGTTCTGCGAATTATCAACGAGCCTACTGCTGCTTCTCTTGCCTACGGGTTAGACAAGAAGAGCAATGAAACAATTCTGGTGTTTGACCTAGGGGGTGGAACATTTGATGTTTCCATTCTGGAAGTTGGCGATGGTGTATTTGAGGTCTTAGCTACCTCAGGAGATACCCATCTTGGCGGGGATGACTTTGAAAAGAAAATTGTTGACTACTTAGCCGAAGAGTTTAGAAAGACCGAAGGGATTGACCTACGGAAAGATAAGCAAGCCCTCCAGCGTCTAACTGAAGCTGCGGAAAAAGCCAAGATTGAGCTCTCTAGCGTTAGCCAAGCTGAGATCAACCTGCCCTTCATCACGGCAACTCAAGAAGGCCCTAAGCATTTAGATATGACCCTGACTCGCGGTAAGTTCGAAGATCTCTGCTCCGACTTGATTGACCGCTGTCGCATTCCAGTTGAAAATGCTTTACGTGACGGCAAAGTCGACAAGAGCGCTATTGATGAAGTAGTTCTTGTGGGTGGTTCTACCCGTATCCCAGCTGTGCAAGACGTGGTTAAACGGGTGCTGGATAAGGACCCGAACCAGACCGTTAACCCGGATGAAGTGGTGGCCGTTGGTGCTGCAATCCAAGCTGGAGTTCTAGCAGGAGAAGTCAAAGACATTCTGCTGCTGGACGTTTCGCCACTATCCCTCGGTGTCGAGACCTTAGGCGGCGTTATGACCAAGATTATTCCGCGCAATACCACGATTCCTACCAAAAAGTCAGAGGTATTCTCCACTGCTGTTGACGGGCAATCCAATGTGGAAATTCATGTCCTTCAAGGTGAACGGGAGATGTCTAACAACAACAAGAGCTTGGGAACCTTCCGTTTGGACGGAATTCCTCCTGCACCTCGCGGTGTCCCACAAATTGAAGTTACCTTTGACATTGATGCCAACGGTATTCTCAATGTCAAGGCAAGAGATAAGGGCACGGGTAAAGAGCAGTCCATCAGTATCACGGGTGCTTCTACACTGCCTTCAGACGAGGTAGACCGGATGGTAAGAGAGGCAGAGCAAAATGCTGCTGCTGACCAGGAGCGCCGGGAGAGAATTGAGCAGAAGAATCAAGCAGATTCTCTAGCTTACCAAGCTGAAAAGCAAATCAATGAGCTAGGTGATAAGGTGCCAGCGGCAGAGAAGGAAAAAGTTCAAGGTATGATCAAGGACTTGCGTGAAGCAGTCAGTCAAGAAAATCATGACCAAATTAAGACTTTGACCACCGACCTGCAACAGGCACTCTACAGCATTAGCAGTAACCTTTATCAACAGGGCGCTGCTGGTCCAACTGAAGCCCCTAGCGGTGATGGTGCGAGCGCCACAAGCAGCTCAGACAGTGACGTCATTGATGCGGAGTTTTCTGATTCGGAAACTAAGTAAGCAGGTAGCCAGATAGACAAAGTAAGTTGACTTTAGCTTAAGCCACCCGTGGCAATGGGTTTTAACTCTAGCTAGTCTCTATTTAATTCTGTTTACCTACCTAGTCATTGATTTTTCTAAAAAGTACCCCCCTTATCTCTTGATAAGGGGGGTACTTTTTAAGCTTAAGGATGGCGCTTGGGAATAGGTGTTCCACAAGGATAGGTTGCCACAGGTTCAGGCTGGGTACTCATGCCAATGCGAACACTAGTAGGTTGAGTTGCCTGCACTTTCAGGTAATCGCTTTGAAGTCGTGCTAGCATTTCCTCCCGGCGGTCGTAGAGTCGCTTGAGCGAACGGGGTGGACATTCACTCATAACATAGGCTGTCAGAATTGGCAGGGCAATGGTGCTATCGGTGTAGCAAACAACCGTATCGCGCAAAGCCTCGGGCTCCACCTTGCCCCAGCTTACAGCCTCACTAGGGACGGCACCGGAGAGCCCCCCTGTATCAGGACGGGCATCGGTAACTTGGATGAAATAGTCGTGCCCTCGCTCCTCTAAACCTAAAACCTCATGGATTTGCGGTTGGGTTTGAAGTAAGAAGTTCTTAGGGCTGCCACCTCCAATAATCAGGGCTGCACTTTTACCCTCTGTGCCAGGTGTCTCAGACTCCCGGGCAAAGTAGGCGATCGCGGCGGTTTCATTGACATCCAAGGCGGGGTCAAGGATTAGTATAGAACCCTCCAACGCTAGAGCTGCCACATTCATACCAATGGAGCTGTCTCCTGGTGATGAAGTATAGATTGGCACACCACACTCATAGGCAGTAGCAATCAGGCAAGAATTTTCTACCCCTAGTTGCTTTTCTACTTCCCGAACATATCGCCCAACAGGTGGTGGAACTCTGCCGTACCCATCCGCTTTTGGAAGGGCTCTGCCCGAGAATCTGCCGAATAAAGGCATCAGTTTCTAGAAGAACATCATAATCAAAAATAATGTCGTAAATTCGGATCCGGCTTTCTTGACGCAGCTTGACATCATCCACAAAAGGATGACTGGCATAAAGATCCAGTCCCAGGCCGTAGTGCATGTCGTGATAAAGATTGGCCCCGTACTGATGATGTAGTCGATGAAGCCATTGCGAACGAGTGGTGCCAACACTGAAACTCCGAAACCTGCCGGGGTCATAGCACCGGATAAACTTAGCCCCACGGTGACACCGTGGCGCATCACCTCTTGACTGAGTAAGTGACAAATTTCTCTCAGGCGGGCAGAGTTATAGGCCGAAAAGTAATGGTCAATCAGCTCCACCACGCCAATATTGGTAGGCATGGGGGCAGGTGTGATTTTACGGCTGTAAAGTTTAGACATGGATATACTCCGGCGGCTGTCAAAACCATAAAGGGTGAGTAAAGAGCAGTAGTGCGTGTTCTAGAATGCTTAAGCTATTTGGCTTAACATCCCTGCAGGAATGACAGCTTACTATTTGAGTTAGCATGAGAAACCTTGGGCTGATCCCAATTACTCCCACCAAGTCAAGTAAAAGCAAGCCATTCTAGACGCAACATAGATTAGGGTAGTCATAACCCCTTAATTTCATCTGAATGCGTGGTGCTGTAAAAATTTTAAAAGGCAATGCTTGATCGGCCCAGTTTGCAGCCTGCTCTCGATCTAAGAGACAACAGATAGCAAACCTGAAGTTGCAGGCCGATCAAGGCATACTAGGTGCTTCACAGCGATCAACCCAGGATAAAGCTGGGTCAGACAACCGCTTGCGTTTCAATTTCATCTCCAGATACCACAAGGGTCTCCAGGGGTATCCGGTTAAAGTCTTAATCAATGGATCCTAATCAACCTCACTTGACATAGCTTAACATCTAGCATCACAATTTCAGCTCTTCTCTCAATCCTCCTGTTGACCGATTTACCTTTGTCTTGCTACAAAAGCTGAACTTTCATGGCTCAGATGCACCTTGTAACTAAAGAAAGGTAGTTAAAGCATTTTTATAGCCGCACAGCTTCACTGAGATACTGGCAGATGTTGGAGCCTAGGAACAACATGAGGATCCAGTCGGACAATCGGAATGCAGAGCTACAGGTCAAACCTCACTTGTGGAAGAGGTCGCGCAGCCGAAAGCCTATCTTTTTTGCTATTTAGAGCCAATTCCCCGTGAGGTTATCGGTGGGGTGGTTGCACTAAAATTGGCGTTTGCACCAGGTTCAGCCTGGGAAGACTGTAATTAAGGGGCATGCAAGGCTATAGACAATTGAACAAAGCTTTGGTTCAGCCTGCAAACCCATAGTTGTCTTTAGGTTCCAGCACCATGAAAACGGTTCAAGTTGAGTACTCAGGCCAGATCCAAGTTAACGCAGGCAGAAATCCTAGAGAACTTTACCTCCACCAGAGCGAGGCAATCAAGGCACTAGATCAAAAAAACAAGTCCCCCTTTGAAGGCTTGTTGGTTCTACCTACAGGTGGTGGGAAAACTCTGACAGCCGTTTATTGGTTACTGCGTAACTTTATTGATCAGCGAAAGAAAGTTTTGTGGATTGCTCATCGCCATGAATTACTTGACCAAGCCTTTGAGACTTTGAAGTTTAGTGCCTATCCATCGTTGCTGAGCGATGTTGAGCGGTTCAGATACCGTGTAATTTCGGGTCACCCCAAACATGATCGCCCTGTCAACATTCGAGCAACTGACGATATTATCATCGCCAGCAAAGATAGCCTGAACACCGGGCTGAACTACCTCCTAGACAACTGGGTCAAACATTCTGATGCAATTCTCTTGGTAGTTGATGAAGCACATCATGCGACAGCGAAAACCTTTCGCAAATTAATTAACGACATCAAGCAGAATTTTGAAGCTAGAGGAAAGGCAAATAGTTTCAGAATGTTGGGCTTGACCGCAACTCCGTTCAGGACAGATGAAACTGAACAAGGTCTGCTTAAAAAGGTATTCCCTGATGACATCATCTTCTCAGAACACCTGAAAACGCTGATTAATAGAGGAATTCTTGCTGAACCAATTTTCGAAAATTTAGAAACGGAACTAAATTTTTATCAAGAGTTGACTGATAGAGATATCAAAGCGGTCGAAGCTTTTGACAAGCTTGCCTAAAGAAGTAGCGGAGAGGATTGCGATGTCGCTAAAGTCCGCAACATGCGAATTGTAGACCGCTACATTGAACACCGTGAAAAGTACAAACCGCTCTTAGTTTTTGCAATTGATGTTCAACACGCGATCGAGTTAAACGGACTATTCAAAAAACGAGGAATTAGCAATTCTGATTTTGTAGTTTCCAAGATCGTAGATGAAAAGACGGGGGCTACAGTTTCTGTAAAGGAGAACTTGGAGAAAATCAAGCAATTTAGAAGAGGAGAGCTTGAGGTACTGATCAATGTAGAGATGCTAACTGAGGGAGTTGACTTACCAAATATTCAAACTGTTTTCCTCACCCGCCCAACTACTTCTACAATTTTGATGACACAAATGATTGGTAGGGCTTTGCGTGGGCAGAGAGCAGGAGGTACGGAAAAAGCTTATGTTGTCAGCTTTATCGATAATTGGGAAGACAAGATTAACTGGGTAAATCCTGAAAAACTTCATATTGAGGAAGGCGCAGAGTTTATCCCTAGGTATATCGAGACACAGAAGAGGATTGCTCGACTCATCTCAATTGAGAAAATCGAAGAATTTGCCCGTATGATGGATGATTCCATTGATACTACTGACTTAGAAAAACTAAATTTTTTGAGGCGAGTTCCCGTTGGCATTTATCGCTTTTCCATCCTGAGCCTTCTGAAATTAAGCCTCCTAAGTCTGAAGCAGATGAGCTTATTCCCAGGAACTATGATGTGCTCCTATATAACGACACTGAAGAAGCTTATGACTGTTTCGTCAACGATTTGGAAACTGTATTTAAGGGAGTTGATCTCGAAAACCGAGAAATCGTAACTGAGGAAGAACTTAAATATCTACTGCAACTTACCAAGGAAATTTATTTTCCTGATTATTCATTTTTACTTGGCTATAGAGATGCTGACGTCGAGAATATTTTACGTTTCTATGCTCAAAAGCAAGTAGAACCAGAATTCATACCATTTGAGGCTCGTAGGAAGTGTAATTTGCCGAATGAAGCAAAGTACATCTACGACAATTCGTTAGGAGGTAAAGCGAGGTCTGACTACATTGACTCACTTTGGAATGATGAAAAGTCCTTCTGGCAGGTTTTGTTTGGCTATACTAATGAGAGCGCAGTATGGTGAACAGTTTCGACCAAATGTTATTTCTACAGAGTCGGCTTCCAGAGGGACTTCTGGGACATGATTGAGTGTTAACTAAACCCCGCTCCCAGTAGTAATAAGCTGTATTTCAGGAGACAACTAGATATTGAAGGCTATAAGCTTGAAGGACTGTACGGCGATATAGCAGTATCAACTACACAACTGTGGTTCCTGACAATGTGCCACTAGAGCAGTTATCCCTATACCAAATCAGGGAGCGAGATCCAGCCGAGTACAGAAAAATTAAGGATACTGTGTTTGCCAAACACACAGACACCAAAGGATTTATTACCTGTGCTACGAGTGGGTTTAAGAGTCAGATGCGGATAGATTTCCAAATTGATCACATCAAGCCGATGTCGGAAAGTGGTTTAACCAAGATAGAGAATCTTCAAGTTTTGTCTCGTAAAGCCCATCAGAAAAGACTCGTCAGGAGAATCGAAGAAGGTAGTGTGCTGCACAGCTTGTGGAGCCACGCAGTATAACAATACGACTGGCACGGGGCTTCCAAACGCCCCTTCAGGTATGGATGCAAAGGTTACTTGCTACCGCTTGTCCGCAACGTTGAGCGATCGCTGAGAGGTGCCAGTTGACTTTTGCTGAAGGCGATTTCCCAACGGAGACACTACGTGACTAACAGCTTCTCAGTTTATTCGCTCTAATTTGTAATTTTAGCTAGACAACTTCAGCCTAATTGCCCGGATAGACTGGCTTTATCCGTCTAATACATAGTTATGCTGCTGCACGGGCGAAATGCCGCGTGCAGTATCCGCTGTTCTACAATCACCACAGAATGGAAATTCAAGAAATCAAATCAGAAGATGAACTGCGAGAAGCGTTTCCGGTCATGCGGGAACTTCGCAGCAAGGTGGACGAACGAGAATACTTTCGCTTGCTTGAGCACATGGTCAAGGAGGGCTACCGTCTTTTGCTCTACGCGACTCTGGCGTTATTGTTGCTCTTGCTGGTGTCGCTGTTCTCACCAACCTCTCCTATGGTCGCCATGTTTGGGTTTACGATTTGGTAACAACCAGCAATGCACGCTCGAAAGGTTACGGTCGTCACCTGCTTGCGTTTGTTGAGGAGTTTGCTCATCAAAAGAATTGCAAAGTTGTCGCTCTCTCATCTGGTCTGGAACGCACCGGTGCTCATCGCTTTTACGAAAAGCACATGAACTATGAAAAACCAAGTTATGTTTTCAAGAAAAAGCCTCCTCTAGAAGGCAACCAACAGCAGCACAACAAGTCGCTGCACCGAAATGCCCCAAAATGGTTAATTAATGATTAATTAAGATGCAAAAGTTGTCTGCGTCCGGTGAGCTTGATGGGACGTCATGTCATTAGCACAGTTGAAAGCAAGTTTCGTCAGGATTAAGACAAATTGAATGAGGAAATGTGTGCTGCATCCCCACCAAGGAGCTTTACCCATACCCCTGCTCCGAACAAACTGGAGCTTGCAATTTAGTAATAGAAAAATTGTCAAAAAATATTGAGGCTTTATCTCAATGAGTTTGTTTTTTTCGGCACTTGGACTTCTCCTTTTCCTACTGACACTGGGCGTTGCATTCTATCTCATTACGGCTCGCCGTTATCAATCCTCTGAGTCCGTAGCCAATTCTTATGACCAGTGGACTGAAGACGGTATTTTGGAGTTTTACTGGGGCGAACATATCCACTTAGGTCATTATGGTTCGCCGCCGCAGCGGAAGGATTTTCTGACTGCCAAATCTGACTTTGTGCATGAAATGGTGCGTTGGGGCGGCTTAGATAAATTACCCCCTGGCACCACTGTCTTAGATGTGGGCTGTGGCATTGGGGGCAGCAGCCGCATTCTGGCACGGGATTACGGGTTTGCAGTCACAGGGATTAACATTAGTCCCCAACAGGTCAAACGCGCCCAGCAGCTAACTTCTAAAGAACTTGATGTGCAGTTTCTGGTAGATGATGCGATGGCACTTTCATTCCCAGATGCGAGTTTTGATGTCGTTTGGTCGATTGAAGCCGGACCACATATGCCCGACAAAGCCGTTTTCGCCAAAGAGTTAATGAGGACGTTAAAGCCGGGTGGCGTAGTGGTTGTGGCTGACTGGAATCAGAGGGACGTTCGCCAAAAGCCGCTCAATTTTTGGGAGAGACCCGTCATGCGGCAACTCCTCGATCAGTGGTCTCATCCCGCGTTCTCAAGCATCGAAGGTTTTTCCGAGCTTCTGGAAGCAACGGGATTCGTCGAGGGAGGAGTATTAACAGCAGACTGGACAGAACAAACACTTCCTTCTTGGCTAGATTCTATCTGGCAGGGAGTGGCTCGTCCTGAGGGATTATTGCGGTTTGGTCTATCTGGTTTGATTAAATCCCTACGAGAAGTACCAACTCTTCTATTGATGCGGCTAGCATTTGGTACGGGTCTTTGTCGCTTTGGGATGTTCCGCGCTTTACGAGCTAACTCGCTACCACAATTAACAGAGACAGTTCCAACCCAAGCTGCTCAAGTTTGATAGAGCAAAGGCTATCTCTGATCTATCTATTTGCAAGACTATCGCCTGTTTGTATTGGTATCTTTGAGAAGTTTGAAGTGTTCCCATTAGCATAAAACGACATAAACCCTGGTGCAGCGGACAGGCCGAAGCCGCTTGCCGTGTTGCCACTGTAGCCATATAGATGCTGCAACTAGGTTATCCAACGCTCTATCAGCCTTACCTCTCGGTTCGCAGATTGGTATGAGAGCAACTCTGGTATTTCTGTCACCTCATTCCCCAGAGTTGTCTCCTGTCAAGCGAGCTGGCCCAAACTCAAGCACTTGTTAAGCTCCGCTAAAGCAAGTACTTATGAATCACTGGATGAGGCCATCTCTTTTGCCTTTAATCAAAATACCCTAAGAAGTTGGTGCAGAGTAATCTTACCGAGCTTTCGCTTTTTTTTCCTGCTGCTTGGTCCGCTTAGCGGCTGCTTTTTCAGCTTTTTCTGCCGCTAACTTCTCTTGGCGCATTTTTTCCTTTTCTTCGGCAACTTTCTCTAGGTAGTAGGAATAATCACCCCGATAAAGGTGCAGTTCGCCGTCACGAATCTCCACGATTTTGTTAGCTACCTGAGAAATGAAGTAGCGATCGTGGGAGACGATGACCACGGTGCCGTCATAGTTTTGTAGAGCAGACTCCAACATCTCCTTTGCCGGGATGTCCAGGTGATTGGTTGGCTCGTCCAGGATTAGCAGGTTAGCAGGACGTAAGAGCATCTTCGCCAGAGCTAGGCGGGCTTTTTCGCCCCCACTGAGGGCCTGGACTTTTTTGAACACCATGTCACCGCTGAAGAGGAAATTCCCTAGCAGCGTGCGGACTTCCTGATCCTTCCACTCTGGTACTTCCCCGTGGATTGTCTCCATGACAGTCAGCTGTAAATCCAGGGCTTCCGCCTGATTTTGTTCAAAGTAGCCGGGAATCACATTGTGTTTGCCCAGTTCAACGGTGCCTTCAGCGGGCTGCTCTAGGCCCGTGAGCAGGTGCAATAGGGTGGACTTGCCTGCACCATTAGGGCCGAGGAGGGCCACGCGATCGCCCCGCTCAATCAGAAGATTTGCGCCCAAAAACAGGATCTTATCCCCGTAAGTATGAACCAGATGCTTGATCTCAACGACTTCCCGGCCACTGCGGGAACTGGGGGGAAAGCGAAAGCGCAGCGTCCGGAGTCCCGTTTCTGGGGCTGCAATTCGCTCTACTTTTTCCAGTTGCTTTTCTCGACTTTTTGCCTGGGTACTGCGGGTGGCACTGGCACGGAAGCGCTCAACGAAGATCTGTTGGCGTTCTAACTCTTTCTGCTGACGCTCGTAGGCACTTTGCTGCACTACACTTGCTTCCGCTTTCTGCTGCAGGTAGGCGGAATAGTTGCCCAAGTAGGTGGTGGAGACTCCCCGCTCAGTTTCTACAATTTGAGTACAGAGCCGGTCTAAAAACTCCCGGTCGTGGGAGACGATCACCATTGGGGTATTCAAACCTTTGAGGTAAGTCTCCAGCCACTCAATTGTTTCTAGATCCAGGTGGTTCGTGGGTTCGTCCAGCAGCAGTAAATCGGGGTTTTGCAGCAAAATTTTGCCCAAGCTCATCCGCATCTGCCAGCCGCCACTAAAGGCACTGACCAAGCGATCGCCATCCTCCCGTTCAAATCCCATCTCTGGTAATATCTTTTCAATTCGAGCGTCTAGGCCATAACCGTCGAGGGCTTCAAACTGTCGCTGCCAGCGGTCCATCTGGTGAATCAGCCGGTCTAAAGCTTCAGGAGTCGCAGTTTCCATTTCCCGGTGTACTTGGGCTAGGGATTGCTGCACTGCGTTGGCGGTGGCAAAGACGGTCCAAAACTCCTCCCGTACCGTGCGGCTGGGGTCCACCTCAAATTCCTGTGTTAGATAGGCAATTTGTAGGCTAGCGGGCCGGATCACTTCTCCGGCAGTGGGTTCAATCTCGCCAGCAATAATCTTGAGCTGTGTTGATTTCCCGGCTCCGTTAACACCAACCAAGCCAATGCGATCGCCGGGCTTGACTTCCCAGGTAATGTCTTTCAACACTTCGCCTGTGGGGTAGATTTTACTAATATGTTCCAGTCGCAGCATCACAGAACTCCAGGAGCGCAGCAAGATAGGGCAACAACAGCTAAGCGTTCGCCTCAATCGTAACAAAACCTATCCGATTGTAAGCGTTTACTCCTAGAAGGGTAAGGATTAAGGTTTTGATGACCTACGAGTGACAGCCATGCCTCGACTCGAAACCCCATTCAGATGAGTAAATTATTCGAATATCATTCCCATTCCATCGGATGCAAGCCGAATTGAAGGGGTTCCTGTATAGGCTATTCTGAAGTGCTTGCACCTTAACTGTTAGATACGGATTATGACGCGAGAAGTTATTCATACTAATCAGGCTCCCGCACCTGTAGGACCCTATAACCAAGCTATCCTTGCCAGTGGTCCACTGATTTTTGTCGCGGGTCAGATTCCCTTAGACCCAATTACGGGAGAAATTGTCGGGGCCAGCGATGTCGCTAAACAAACGGAGCAGGCGATCGCGAATATGGTGGCAATTTTACAAGCAGCCGGAGTGACGCTCCAACAGGTAGTTAAAACCACCGTATTTTTAGTAGACATGAATGATTTTGCGGCGATGAATACCGTCTATGCTCAATACTTTGGTGAGACAACTGCCCCCGCCCGTGCCTGTGTTGAGGTGGCCCGCCTGCCCAAGGATGCCCGGATTGAAATTGACTGTATTGCCGTAAGTACTTACCAGTTTACTCCAGTATCACACCCGTCAGTTGTTTAATAGAAATTTGCTGATTATTGAGGGTTAAATAAGAATACAAAGAGTAGTGCGAGGTGCATAAAATCCCGATAGACTAGCGGTATATGGAACATTTGCCGATGGTAAATATTCATAGAAACTAAGTAGACCTCGTTTACTTTGGCTATTGCTTAAATCTAAGTATTTGTTGAGGAGTGACCGTGAATACTATCTTTTTCAAGCGTGCTTCTTTCCTGGCCAGTTTTGCTGTTTTAGGGATCGCTGTTAGTTGTCGGCCCAAGCAGAAACGGTTGACTCTGCAGTAGAGGCAGTGCCCTTGTCTGCTCAAACCTCAGAGGTAGCCGTAACCCCAGCTCAAGCGGAAGCGGTTACCGTTGCTGCTCCTAAGGCTGAAGTGGATAGCTCGATGACCGTTGACCCCCTTGTCCCAACCCCATCAACCCCAAATGCCGCTGAGCAGGCAGAATCGACTGAAGTAGCTGCTACCGAGGCTGCTACAGATTCGGCTCCTGTTGCAAATTCTGCTGCAGCATTAGCACCCGCTCAATCTTCGACAGATGCTCCTGCGGCTGGAACGGTAGCTCAGTTCGATCCAGACATCACTCCAGATGTTACCCCTGGTCAAGCTACGGTTTCTAGCCCTAGCTACGTCGGTTTAGGTGCTGGCTTCGATTTTGATGGCGCTGATGTTAATCTTGCTGTGCTCAGCAAAATTGGCCTCACGAGCCGCCTATCGGTTCGGCCTAATGCTGTAACTGACTTCCAGGCTGCAATCCTGCGATTGCCCCTAACTATCGACTTTCCGGCTCTCGCTGGCGTGGGTGGAGTCGGTATAGCGCCTTACCTGGGTGGCGGTGTTTCCTTTGGCGTAGGCGAGGAATCTGATGTTGGACCGATGATCACTGCGGGTGTCGATGTTCCTTTAACCCCACGCTTTACCGGAACCGCTGCACTTAACGTAGATTTCCTGGATGACACCGAGGTTGGAGCCTATGTGGGCATCGGCCTCAACCTACCATCAGGGCTGTTCCGTTAATTGGCTTACTTAAAACTACCTCCTGGAATTGTGGAATAGTTCCGGGAGGTTTTTTCTTGTCTATTCTTTACCTGTAGTCGTTAAATCAGCTTGACAGCTTTGAGGCTAAAGTACAGCCCAATAGCAACCGCAGCCGCGCCGCCTAGCATGAGAAGGTAAGCCAATACTGCAGACATTTATCTCTCCTTAGTTGAACAGATCACCCACGCCCTCGTTAAAATCCTGGCAAGTAGACCCAACGGGTGGACAGTTGAGCAACTGGGCAATGGTACATTCTGTTACTTCATAGTAGTGGAACACTGCTGCTTTACAAAATTTGTGACGCTGCTCCAGTCGCTTCAAGTCCATTATTAGCCTTCACGCTCTAGGTACTGGCTAAGGTCCTCGATGAGCCGCGTTAACTCCGCTTCTGTCGTTAAGCGAATTCGCTCATCCCGAAGCGTGATCAGAACTTTAGCTGCAAATGGGCTGGGCCAGATGTTGGGGTTGCAGAAAGCTTCTAAAAAGACATCCCCTGCGTGGCGAAACTCGACGGGTTTCTGAGGTTGCGCTCTACTGCCAGCGGTTACCTGGGCAGCGGTTACTTTCAGGCGCTCCATTAATGTGGCGATCGCCGCCTGCAAGTTGCTCGCCGCTTCCGGTGTGAAGCTAAATGTGACAGAACCCTCAATCAGATTTAGGGTAAGTTGAGAAGCCATGAATCATCTACTTTAATACCTTCTCAATATTACCGGGGAGCCGGAACTCCGGTCAGCAAAGATTTGGGTCTGAACCAATGCCATGTTGCTTCAACTATGAATAGAGAGATCGGTAAAGCCTTACTATCTCCAAGACGGAGGCCTGACCTGATGGCCTAATAACCTTCGTTGAGACAGAATTCTCCCGCTCAGCAGTGAGCCGCTCAATCATTTATTTTAGTGCTGCATGAGCATGATCAAAGAGGCTAGGGCCATCAGAGCATTACTGCCGCTGCTAAAGCTTTACCCTTGGGCGGTGCCAACGATTGTTATTTTAGGGATCTTGTCTTCGCTTTCAGAAGGATTAGGTCTTAGCTTATTTATCCCGTTTCTCCAAAGCCTAGACCAAACTATCGATCGCTCGGCCAGCAGCAAGTTAACGGGGCTACTCAATCAATTCTTGATTGGTATCCCGCTCAATCATCGTCGCTCCGTTATTCCCTTACTAATTTTCGGCAGTATTCTGCTGAAAAACTGCCTTGCCTATATCAACAAAGTGCTGTCTTACTGGCTGAATATGCACATCAGCCACCGCTTACGCTCTAGCATCTTCAAGCAGCTTCTCAGCGTTAGCTACAGTTATTTAGATGCTCGCCAGTCCGGCCAATTGCTGAATACTCTGAATAATGAAACCTGGCGAACCAGTTACGCACTCTCAACCTTGGTTGGGCTGGTGATCACGGTCTGTACAATTTTTGTTTTTGCAATTTTGTTACTACTCATTTCCTGGCAACTGACGCTGGCGGTTGCCTTGGCAATGATGCTCGTTTCAATCACCATTCAGTGGCTTACCCGTCAAGTCAGAAATTTGGGGCAACAGGCGGTACAGGCCAATACTACTTTGACAAGCCGAATGTTAGAAGGGCTAACTGGCATGAAGGTGATTCGCGCCTTTAGCCACGAGCCTCATGAACAGCAGCGTTTTGACCAGGCATCGGAGGCGGTAAGGGCAACTTTTACGAAACTAGAAGTCCTCTCTAGTGCTGTTGGTCCGCTTTCTGAAGTCCTTGCCGCCGCCCTGCTAGTTGGCATTTTAGTCGTTGGCCTGCAAGACCGGACTACCCTACCGACCTTACTAACCTTCATCTTTATCCTCTATCGTCTACAGCCCCAGGTGAAGCAGTTAGATAGCGCTGTGTGGGCCTGATTGCCATAACGGCTTCTGTCGAAGATGTTTTATCACTTCTAGAGCGTTCTGATAAACCCTACATTCGCTCTGGCACTATTCCCCTTCAAAGGTCTAAAGCAAGCGATCGCGTTTAAGGCGGTTACCTTTTTTGCTACCATCCTGGCGAAAAACCAGCCCTTGAGAATGTTTCTCTTACCCTGCTTAAGGGGCAAACAACAGCTTTGGTTGGTCCTTCGGGGGCAGGTAAATCTACGCTCATTAACCTGCTCTGTCGCTTTTATGACCTCACCCAGGGGGAGATTCTGATCGATGGAGTGCCCTTGTCACAGCTGCAACTGGCTGCTTGGCGACAGCACATTGCCATTGTCAGCCAGGACATTCATATGTTTAGTACAACGGTGCGCGAGAATATTGCCTACGGTCAATTAGAGGCAACAGACGCCGAAATTGTCGCCGCAGCAAAACTTGCCAATGCCAATGAATTTATTCGGCAACTACCACAGGGCTATGAAACGAAAGTCGGCGATCGCGGCATCCGACTTTCCGGGGGCCAACGGCAACGGATTGCCCTAGCACGGGCAATTATCCGCAATGCAGAACTGTTGATTCTCGATGAAGCAACCAACGCCCTCGACAGCGTTTCTGAAAACTTGATCCAGGAGGCGATTAACACCTTCAGCCAAAATCGCACTGTGATCGTGATTGCCCATCGCCTTTCTACAATTGAAAAAGCTGACCAAATTATTGTTTGGAAGCGGGCAGGGTGGTTGAACAGGGAACTCTCCAGCAATTACTCAAACGCAATGGACTTTTTGCCAGACTTTACTATCTGCAATACCGTGACGCCCAAAGCTGGTAGACCCAGGTGATAACGCCGCCTTAACGAACTGGCAGCTATTGTGAATCGACAGACGCTAGACGAGTTTGGTACAGATGCCACCGCAGGTCTCGCCGTGCAGTTTGAGTATCTTGCCGATTAACGCTCGCGATCGCAGTGCCGGAATGTTTCAGTCTGAACCTGGCTCTGAACTCAACCAGGCTCGATGATCCGGCCAAATCAAGGAAGTGACTGGCTGAACCATGAGCTTCAACAACCCTGCTACAAACTTCTTGTAAGTACTGGGCAGCAAAGCGGGACAAAATCGAGTTGTACAGCTTTAAATAACCAGAACAGTGTCGCCCCATGATTACCACAGCGACGGCTTTGTTCTGACAGGTAACTGTAGAAAGAGCTGCAAGACCACCGGTAAAGCCTATCAGGAATCTCCGGATGGCGTTGCTGAACCGCTGTCATAACCAAATGGTAGGATCTCACCATTGCTCGATGGTTAGTAGACATCGTCCCTACCATCTGGCGATAGCCAACCAAAGGCTCGGGGATAACGCGAAATTGATACTGTTCGGCAATTCTCAAATAGATTTCCCAGTCTTCGCAGCCTTGGGCATTTTGGGCTTTGAGTTGGCAGTTATAATTACCCACCTGCTCAAGAGCGGCACGACGGATCAGGGGGACGCTGGCATTGCCTACTAGGTTGCCATACACCAGTGCTGGGTAAATCGCTCCCTCTAACTTGGCCTCCTGGCGTCCGCCGCTGGGGGTACCTTTTTCATTGATGAACACTGACCAGGTGTAGACCAAACCAACGGATGCATCTGCTCGTGCCATACACTGGACTTGCTTTTCTAGTTTTTGAGGAAACCAGATGTCATCGGCATCAATCGGCGCAATGTACTCACCCTAGCATTTTGGATGGCTAAATTTCGGGCTGCGGCAACCCCTTGGTTGGACTGCTGGAACAGTCGAATCCGGGAGTCCCTTTGGGCAAATACATGAACAATGGCAGCTGTGCGATCCTGGGAGCCATCGTTAACCACTAATACTTCAATATTCCGGTAGGTTTGCGCGAGCACAGACTCTAGTGTCTCGCTGATAAAGGCCTCAGCATTGTATGCTGGCACAATCACTGATATGAGGGGTAGAGAAGTAGACATCGATTGTATTTGCTCACTGCTCAATCGCAAGCTGAAATTTAAAGGTATCTGTGAGATCTACAAGAACTAACGCAGAGAAGCTGAAGATTATACAGGTATATACCGTTCAATACTTTTGCTACTCTAAGCCGCTATCCCTACTGATGCAGGGTGACAAAATTACCCGGTGCTGGCGATCGCTCTAAATGCTGAATAAACTGGAGGCGACGGCCCTGCTGGAAAATCTGACAAATCTTTGCCGGAAGTTATGTTGTCTTTTAATTCGGGCGATGGTAATTGCCCGAGACTTAAACTGGAACTGATTGGTGTGTAACCAAGGGCGATCAGCTTGCCACAGGTGGGTCAGTGGCCGAGCCATGAGCTGAGAACAGTTTGTTATTAACAGCATATACAGTTGACGACGTAGAAGTAGGGCAACATCTGAAAGTCCATCGCAAAGCCTTGTACTCCAGCCAAAAAAAAGTGCTCCAGTGCATGCCGCAATTATTAGATTGGAACTCCGGCGTCCCAAGTAATAGTAAAAGTTACACATGGCCCACCGGTAAATTATGGGGGGAGGTGGTCGGGTATCGTCTTTGGACGTCGGTGACAATCAGCAGGTGGGATTTCTCCATTGACCTGTAGTTGCAGGCCATACTACCCATGACTTGGCGGTAACCAATCAAAAACTCTGGTACAACCCGGAATTGATACTGTTCCGCAATTCTCAAACAGATTTCCCAGTCTTCACAGCCTTGGGCATTTTGGGCTTTGAGTTTGCAGTTATAATACCCCACCTGCTCAAGAGCGGCACGACGGATCAGGGGGACGCTGGCATTGCCAACAAAGTTGGTATATACCAAAGGAAGGTAAGCCTCTCCTTCGATCTCCCAGGCAATGTATGCCCCAGTTAGCAAACCACCCTCATTGATATGGACTGACCAGGCGTAGACCAAACCAACGGATGCATCTGCTTGTGCCATACACTGAACTTGCTTTTCCAGTTTTTCCGGATACCAAATATCATCGGCATCAATCGGAGCAATGTACTCACCCTTAGCCTTTTGGATGGCTAAATTTCGGGCTGCGGCAACTCCTGGTTGGACTGCTGGAACAGTTGAATCCGGGAGTCTTTTTGCATATAGGACTGAACAATTGCCGGGGTGTGATCTTGAGACCCATCATCAACTACTAACACCTCAATATTCTGGTAAGTTTGGTCAAGTATAGAATCCAGTGTCTGGCTCACAAAGGCGGCCACATTGTATGCCGGCACGATCACTGACACTAAGGAAGCTTGCAGTCCGTTTCAGTCCTAATATGTTCCTCCTGATCACGTCGTGTTAAATTACACAAGATAGAGACCCTATAGTACTGAGCGTTCCACGGAACAAAATTGCTGTGGATAGACCAGAATATCAGTAGATAGTTTTGTCAAACGCCGTAAAAGATTCAATTTCTGGTCTAACAGTAGTTTTGCTGGCAACTGGGATGGAGAATGCTAAGAGCACTTTGTTGCCCAAAAATTAGCCAGTACGTAGCGTCTCGCTGCAAAAATTGCTCCAGAATGAATCTTCTAGGGCCTTAACGGTAATTAAGGAAACCGTGGTTATTGATCATCGCTCTGAAGTACGCAAAGTTTTGGTTGTTACCTTGCTGCTTAACCTACTGGTATTGGCAATAAAAGCAGGAGTGGGTTGGTGGACAGGGTCCCTCAGCCTATTATCTGATGCTTTGCACAGTGTTACAGACAGCTCCAGCAACATTCTGGGACTCGCTACCAGCCAACTTTCTTCCCCTGAACCTGATCGTGATCATCCCTACGGACATCAGAAGTTTGAAGCGGTTGGCGCTCTCGCGATTGCAGCCATGTTGGGTATTGCCTGTTTTGAAATTTTGCAAGGGGCAGTGGAGCGAATCTTCAGTAACGGTGGAACAGTCAAAATGTCGGCTTCAGCATTGTGGCTGATGCTGATTGTGCTGGGGGTGAATATTCTCGTCACGTTCTACGAGCGTCAAGTCGGTCAGCGGGTTGGTAGCAATATCCTGATTGCTGACGCCCATCACACCATGAGCGATGTCTGGATCACTATTGCCGTTATCGCTGGCCTAATTGGGGTTTGGCATGGCTATCTGTGGTTAGATGTTGCCCTAGCCTTTCCCGTATCGCTTTTGGTGTTTAGAAGTGGCTGGTCAGTTTTGAAGGAGAATCTTCCCTGGCTGGTGGATGAAATGGCGATCGCCCCGGAGGCGATTCACACGATCGCGATGCGAGTGCCGGGGGTAGTGAACTGCCATGACATTGCTTCTAGAGGACTGTTGGGCCGCCAGGTCTTTATTGAGATGCATCTGATAGTCAATGCGAAGGATGTAGTAGCCCACCAAATCACGGAGGCAGTAGAAGACCAACTAGAAGAGTGCTACAGTCCAGCTCGAATCATCATCCATGTCGAGCCACCGGCCTACCAATCAGATCAGATCAGCTACGAAACGCTTGAATCTGAGCAGCAATCCTGATGCAACCGTTATGGAAGGCCTAGACATCATATCCTGCTGAGCACAAAAAGACTAGGACATTTGTGAATTTAGGCAAGCCGCTCTTGTAGACACTTATAGCGGTTGCCCTATGGGTTAGGGTAATCGCTATAAGCTGCAAATTAACTAGTTTGTAGCGCGTCGGGCGTAGCAGGATGTCGTGAACCTGAACATGATCCGGTTGAGAGCAAGTACCATACTGCTTCTGCAATGTCTTTGGGTTGTAGCACCGGGAACTGGCTGTAGACTTCATGAGCCTTCTCTGCACTCTCTGATTAAATTTCTCAACAACCTCCGTCTCAACGAAACCAGGCTAACGGAACTCACCCAATCTGAGTTCCTGCAGCCCGTAGTTCCTGCCGTAATCCTTCAGTCAAGGCACGAACCGCAAACTTACTGGCAGCGTAGACTCCTCCAGAAGCAGGGACTCGATGGCCTGACATAGAGCTAATGGATGATGTGACCTGCATCACCCCGCCCACGCATATCACGAAGCGCTTCTCGCGTGCAAATACAAAGAGCTAAGACGTTTACCTCCAGCATCTCGCGCCATGCTTCTGTGCGCCCTGCCATGAGTGATTCTCGATGGCCTAAACCTGCGTTATTGATTAAGACATCCACCCCACCCAAGTGTTGCGAATCTGCTCAAAAGCCTTAGTATGTCGTCTTCCTGACGAAGATCGACTTGTTGAGCTAGCACTTCAGTACTTACGCTTTGGAGGTGTGCCGCAAGTTGGTCAAGGCGCTCTTGCCGGCGGGCACAGATCACGAGCCGATAACCTTCAGTTGCCAAACGACGAGCAATTGCTTCTCCAATACCGCTAGACGCGCCTGTGACGAGCGCAACTCGTTAGAGATGTTGTTCACGAGCTGGGGTTGACATGCTTTTACTAGGCTTTATCTTTATCTAGAATCATGGTGACATAGAGACAAGGCCAGTGGTGCCTTTGTTGATTGCAACTCCTGAGTTGCTCTGGCAACAAAAGGGGGAGAGCTGGTGCTCTTGCAAAGAAATCTGCTTCGCATATCCGGGCTCTTCAAATGGCGTCATCATCAAATCAACATTATTATTCTGTTGTTTGCTTGGCTACAGCCCCTTCTGCGCCAGAATAAATTGCGGAGCGATTGTTGCCCCTCATTGATGATAGCTATACCTGCCACCAAGCCGGACTAACGGCATTCCGTCACTGTTACGCATTGGTTTAGCTGATGTTGTCTCTGCTCAAACTTTAGTAAGGGGTGCCATTGGTGCACCGTTTGACGATGAGAACCTGGCTAGAGGTTGTCTGCAGCATAGACGGCAATAAGTCTAGAAGGCAGAGCCACAGAGCTGCTGTTTAACAAGATTGACTGATTGCCAGGAGGGCCACTTCCCACACCAGTCGTGGCTGAGCATAGCTGAGTAATTGCTGGCGAGCCTGTTCGAGCGGCTGCAGAAGTTGGGGCTGGATTTGCTGCCAAAAAAAATGTTGTAGGTAGTCGATTAGCCATAGTTGTGCTTCCGTATCCAGAGTGGCGTCGATTTGCCGGGCGAGTTCTAGAGCGGCGCGGGGCGACTGGGGTGGCTGGGTTGCAACCTGGAGTAAATCAGGGGGTATGGATTGCAGTTGCTGCCAACTTTTGATTGCCTCGCCTGGACTTCCTTGGGCCATTGCTAGCACTTGGGGAGCGGCAAGGATTTCGTCGTGGCCCGTTTGCTGCAAGACCTGGATCATCTCAGCCATCGCTAAGCGAGAAAAGGGAATCTTTTGACAGCGAGACACTAAAGTTGGCAGCAATGCTTCAACCCCTGGGGCAATCACAATCAAAGTAGCCTGTCCAGGTTCTTCTAGAGTTTTGAGTAGCCCATTAGCAGCTGCCTCACCCATGGTTTCTGACTGCTCCAGCACCACGACGGAGCGAGATGACTCTAGCGGCGGACGGCTGAGAAAACGGCTAACGTCCCGGACTTGTTCTAAGCGAATCTGGGGTTGAGCTTTTGGACGCTGGGCAGCAGCCGCCAGCGCAGAGGCCGTAAGCAGCTTGCCCTGATGCAGGTAAGTCGGCTCCACCCAGAGCACATCAGGGTGGTTGCCCTGAAGGAGGCGCTTTCGCTGGAGTTCGACTTTGGGGTTGGTCGCTTCGCTAGGACTCAGAAGTAGCTCCACAAACCGCCGGGCCGTTAAGCTGCGCCCAACCCCATCAGGTCCAGCAAACAGGTAGGCTGGGGCAATCCTACCCTGGGCGATCGCATAACTCAGGAGTGACGCTGCTTGAGTCTGGCCAACTAGACCGGGGAAAGAGGCTGGTACCATTCACTCAACCGCTGACTGAGAATGACCTGAATTGCTTGGGCAACTGCGGCTTCACTTTGGCAGGCATCAATGCGGATAATTCGTCGAGGATGCTGCTGGGCAAGCTCCTTGAACCCCTGGCGGACTCGTTGATGAAAGGCTAAGTTGTCCTGCTCCATTCGATCTAAGGATAAACCACCTTCGACTGGGCCGGGGGCGGACTTCTGGCGCTGGCGTTCCTGGGCTCGGGCTAACCCAATTTCGACATCCAGATCTAGCCATAATGTTAGGTCACTTTCTAGTCCCCCTGTGGCAATCTGGTTGAGCTGGTTAATTAATTCCAGGCTTAAACCGCGGCCATAGCCCTGGTAGGCGACAGTTGAGTCGGTGTAGCGATCGCACAAAATCAACGCCCCTTGTTCAAGCTGGGGCTTGAGCAGGGTTTCGACATGCTGGACGCGATCTGCGGCAAACAGCAGCAGTTCAGCTCGATCTTGAATGGGGACGCTGGCAGTTTCGAGTAACAAGGAGCGCAGATGAATTCCGAACTGAGTGGCTCCGGGTTCGCGGGTGACAATCACCTGTTGCTCAGGGTGAGGTAGCGCAGTCTTGGGGGTCTCCCCCATGAGCGACTGCCGAGGGGAAGCTGTCCTACCGCGAGATCCTGCAACGCCCTTAGCTAGCCGGGCTGCCCAGCCACTGTCAATCAGCCACTGGCGCAATCGCGTTATTTGAGTGGTTTTACCAGAACCCTCACCGCCTTCAAAGACAATCAGTTTTCCCCACATTGTTGAATAAATCACTCCCAAGCGAAGTAATTGCTCAAAAAGCTCATGTCTATCGTTAATCGTTTATCTGTTAATTAGTATCAAGGTTGCCAGCGACCTGACTATATTTCCCGTATTGCTGAGGTGAGGTTGATATTATCAGGGTTATATGGACCAGATATACTGTACCGGCAGCTAAACAAACAGTGATCAACTAGCTCGATTGGTTTTTGCCTATTCCTTGAATTGCTTGTCTATCCCCTATTAGGTTTTTGTATGGCCCGTTACACCCGTTCCTTTAAAGTTGCAGCCCCCCAAAACTATCTTCAGCAATTGCTAGTCAGTACTCTGCAATCTTGTAACTTTGAAACGATCTACACCACCGAGGACTACTTGATGGCCCGCGAGACACCGGGTGGGATTCCCTTCCCTAAGCTAGTAACGGTAGAAGTTTTAATTGACCATACCACAGCCAGAGAAGAGGCAACTTACCTGAACTTTGTGGTTAAAAATGAGGAGCTGCCGCTGCAGGCCAACAATCACTGTTACCAAATGTACAACCGCGTCAGCCAAGCCCTAGAGGATAACGAACATTGGGAACTTGTTGAAAGCATTGCCGGGGCAGAAGCTTCTTAAAGTTAGCTTTGAAGCTGCCTCTCGATTCTTAAGGATGGGAATCTAAACCTCTTAAGTGCTAGCTGAGCGGAAGGACTGTCGAAGTAGCAGAGAGTTCGTCACCACACTAACTGAACTAAATGCCATCAACGCTCCTGCTGCTGCTGGATTAAGGAGGAGGCCAAAGGCAGGTAGCAGTACACCTGCAGCAACTGGAATCCCCAAAATGTTATAGGCAAAAGCCCAAAACAAATTCTGCTGAATTTTTCTAAATGTAGCGCGGCTTAAACGAACCGCTTCCACCACATCCATTAGCGGGGCGGCTGACTCTCCCTGAATACAGTTACGCATTAAGACAATTTGGGCAGTTTCAACGGCAACATCAGTACCCGACTGTAGAGCAATGCCCACATCTGCTTGGGCTAGGGCTGGGGCATCATTAATTCCATCTCCTACCATGGCCACGCACCGTCCCTGGCTTTGAAGTTGCTGAATTACTGCTGCTTTCTCGCCCGGTTGTACTCCAGCTAAGACATTCTCAGCGGGTAGATTCAAAGGCTGAACCATAGCGATCGCGGCTTCCGGCTGATCCCCCGTTAATACCCGCACCTGCAGTCCCATGGACCGCAGGCAAGATACTGTTGCTACCGCATCCAGTTTCAAGGTATCCGTAACGGCAATGACTCCGGCGAAAGTTCCAGCTATGGCAATGTAAACCAAGCTTTTCCCAGCCGCTGCCAAGGCTGCAGCATGGTTTTGAGCCGCAGGACTGAGCTCGATACCCTGCTGGGCAAGCCACTTCATATTTCCTAAGAAAACAGGCTGACCTTCTACCTGAGCCGAAACACCGAGACCGGGCGAGGTATGAAAATCTTGGGCGGCTAAAAGTGGTAATCCTTGCGCCTCAGCTCGCCGTTGAATTGCCTCGGATAACGGGTGACGCCCACCACTTTCCACGGTGGCGGCAATTTGTAGTAGTCGCTCCGGGGTGAGATCCCCTAAATCAGACTCGGCCAGCCAGCAGTCAGCCACTTTTAGCTGTCCTGTGGTCAGAGTTCCTGTTTTATCAAACACCACTGTATCCAAATGATGCACCTGCTCCAGCACGTCGCCGCCGCGAATCAGCAGGCCCCGTTCAGCTCCCAGGCTGGTACCGACAAGAATGGCGGTAGGCGTAGCCAGACCAAGGGCGCAGGGACAGGCCACGACTAAAACGGCGATCGCCAACTTTAAGCTCAGCAGCAGCGGCTGAGAGGCATGAGTTGCCAGGCCGTGGTGAGGGGATACGGCTAAGGCAAGCTCAGGCCAGAGATGGCTGCCCGCAAAGTACCAGAAGACAAAGGTGAACGCAGCGATCGCCATTACCCCATAGGTAAAATAGCCCGCTACTACATCCGCTAAACGTTGAATCGGAGCTTTGCGCGTCTGCGCGGTTTCCACCAACTTGACGATTTGCGCTAGGGTGGTATTCTCTCCGGTGCGGGTGGCCTTTAAGGTAACAGCTCCTGACTGGTTGAGCGTCCCCCCTGTAGCTAGATCACCCACACCTTTGGCAACCGGTAACGATTCCCCGGTCAGCATCGACTCATCCACTACGGTCTGTCCGGTAGTAATTTCCCCATCCACTGGAAATTTCTCTCCCGGCAGCACCTGCAGTCGCGCCCCGACCTGCACCTGGTCGACGGGAATTTCTACGCTTTTGCTTCCCAGTAAATTGGGTTCAGGTAACCAGTGGGCGATCGCAGGTCGCAGAGATAGTAGTGCCTCAAAGGCAGCAGTGGCACGGCCTCTAGCTCGCTGCTCTAGAGAGCGACCCAAGAGGATCAGCCCGACAATCATCACCGGCTCATCAAAGAAACACTCCCAATTTAAGCTGGGGAATACCAAAGCAATCAAACTGGCTGTGTAAGCCGTCAATGTACCTAGGCTGACCAGAGTATTCATATTGGGAGCGTTGTGCCGCAGCCCTCGCCAGCCATCCACGAGCATTCTCCGGCCCGGACCCAAGAGTGCTAGCGTTGCTAGCCCCGCGTGGAACCACATGTTGCTCAAGCCAGGAATCAGAATGCCGCCGAGCTGGCCCAGGTGACCCAGGGCAGAAAACAGCACTAAGAATGCCGCGATAACTAGGGGTCTTAGGTAGGTTGAATCCTGGGATTCGGTTTGACGGCTTTCGCCGTCATTCTGGGTAGTGTAGTTCTGATAAGGCTGGCTGGGGAATCCTGCCTGGGTGAGTAGCTCAGCCAAATTGTCAGAAGCAACAGCACTGACTTCACACTCGACAGTAGCTTTGTGGGTGACGAGGTTGACCACGGCTGAGATAACCCCAGGTTGGTTGGTTAACTGTTTCTCCACAGCCTGCACACAGCCTGCACACTTCATGCCACCGACATCCAGGGTGATGGTTGTAGATTCATCCTTATCCAGAGACACGACCCGTGGTTCGTTGGCCTCAGGGGAAATGGGGCTTGAAGGCAACAAGTCGGAGGACAGGTCTGGCAAGCTCGATTGATCGATAGAAGGCCGCATCTGTTGAGATATTAAGGGTCCTCTACCTATTGTGATGAAATCAAGGTCCTGACGTCAAAAGACAGGCCGTCAAACTATGCCTGCAGCCAAGGGTGCAGCCTCTACCCAGGAAGACGATTGCCGCTGCCTAGGCAGCGGGTGGATGAGGTGCCTACCGCTTGGCAGTGTGAAGACCTATTTAGTTGTGAGAAGAACGTAAAATCCTTTCGGTATAGCAGCATCCATACTCTCAGGAGAGCTTAGGCCTGCTAATTTGCGTCTTGCTCTTTCGATATGGTAGTCTTCCGGGAAGAAACAATCTTCTGGTAGCCTACCTTGCAAGTTGCCCTTTCGAGGATCTAGCTGGGCTACTGTGGGGGGATTCATTAGCCCATGTCTATAAGATTAAGCTGCCTGCTCAGGCTTGTCGGTGAGAAAAGGTGAGTAAAAGTCAGTCATTTAGGCTTGTAGTGGATAAGTACTCATCAGCCCTACTAGATAATTACTAGGTTATCTGCTAGGCAAGCTATTACGGTATACCTCTAAGTCTTCTAGCGTTACTTCCCCGGGCAGCACCAGTCGGTAATGCTTCTCTAGAGATAGCGTGATGCCGTTACTCCCTTCCTCGAATGCGAAGAGTGCAATCAAGTTACCACCCATAAATTGCGTACCAATCGGACGACAAATCAGTGCAGGGAATTTTGCTGCACAAAGCGCGAAATCCTGCTCTATTTGCACAATATTGAGCTTATCTGTGCCACCCTTAGCTTGTACTGGAAAGACATAATGTACTCCTCTTCCATCTACACCAATGTAGATCTCATCTGTTTCTACCTGTCCTAGTTCAGGAACAGTTGTCCGCAAGTGATTTTGTAGCGAGTAACAAGTAATGCCAGTAAAGATATCAACTAGGCGGTTGTAGCGCAGCTTTGCTAGGAGTGCTTGCTCGTCGTTCAGGGAATACATTGTTACGATACCTGGAGTTGAGTCAGACACCTTAACCTCGGTCATCATGTTATTGGGGATAAGAGGCTGATCAGGTATCAGCTCAAAACGATATCTTGACCTCCCTGCTGGTCGAATAATCCAAGTTTCACCTTCTGGTGCTCTAGTTCGTACTGAGCTGGGTAACGCCGCGCGATAGCGAAACCTATAAACGATATCTCCAATGTTCTTTGGAAGTTCAATTTTCAAATCTTCAGCGACTTGTACGAGTTCTTCCCTCTGAAACTCAACCTCGCGATCGCCCTCCTGATAGTGTGATAAGAAAATACGCTCAATAATCTGTGTGTAGCGGTTTGGATTGGTCATCACGTCTTCCCAGGCCAACGTAAAACAACAACTTCTTCCCGCAATTGCTCTTTAGTAGCGGTAGCTAACCGGGTGCGAAACAAGTCGATGCTGACTAGTTCATAGCCAAGTGATTGAGCAATATCTGCCAGTAATTGCCCTGTACGGATCATAATTCGCAGGTAGGAAGCTTGATCACCGACCACATAAGCTAATTGAGCACCAGGACGTAAGATCGTCCGCAAATCGGATAAGTGTCGTGCCATGCCCCCAAAGTAGAGTTTGGTGACTTTAGCATAGAGTTTTTCAAAACCGCTAGTCTTGCCAAGCTCAATTCGCTTTGCTTCAATCTCTGCTGCAATTCGATGAATTTCTGGATGAGCTGTAATCCACTGATCATCATCATCCCCCTTATAAACCCCACGAGTATTTGAGCGTACCAGACCCCGCTTGAGGGCTTGCAGTTCTGCTCTACTCGTAATGAACCCCAGCAAAACTGATTCAAGGCGGGTCGTGCGAGTATAATCTTTCTCGTTGGGATAGGGAGGGGATGTGATCACAGCATCTATAGAATTCGGCTCTAATACTTTCAAAATTTGCCGGGAATCTGCGTAGTGAGCCACTGCTGGAGCACTCTTCAAGATACTCTGTGGGTTATTTAGCTCACGTAAGTCATTAGCAATTTCTTTGACCTCAGATAGCCAAGGTTCGATTACCGGGTGATCTACCTTAGCAGGCCCCACCCCAACTTCAGGGCCAAAGTGGAGGTTACTAATGGAATAAACCAAGGCCTTAGCAAGCGCTAGCTGCTCATGTCTTGCATATTGCTGGTTAGAGTGCTTTTTCAGTTGGTCAAGTAAAGCTAGCGTCTTGTGCAGTGGAAACGGGCTAATTGAATTTTTCAGTAGTAACTTTTGGCTCTCCTCAGAAAGAGTTTTTAATTGAGGCTGCTCCTCTGTTAAGGCAGTGGAAATGTCATCTTTAATCCCTTCCCGTTGAAGCTCAACACTTACAGCCTCGGCAACCTGGCAGGCATGTTCAATCAAACTATCAGGATCAGGGCTCCAATCTACCTTGACCTGGCTAGCGAAATGAGCCACAGGGTTTGCTTCAACCCCCACACTAGGGATACCAAACTTTTTGCACTCAACTAGTGTTGTTCCTGTACCACAGAACGGATCTAAGACTTGGCTACTGCTATTGACACCAAATTGCTGAAGGTAGACTCGTACCAGATGAGGAGGAAAAGAGAGTACAAAACGATACCAATCATGTGCCGCGCGGTCCTCATATCGCAGTTGATTGATCTCTGAAGTACGACGACGCTGTTTGGTTTGTGAATTTCTTGTGGTTGATAGCAACTTAGCATTTGGATACTTTAACTTTCCTATTTTGCACCTTCATGAAGTAAGGTTGCCTTCAACTACTACGATTGCATCCAATTGAATAGAGCAGTCCCCACTCGATACACTGGGGGTAGATCTGGTAAGCAACCATGACCAATCGTTTATCCCAGTCCCAAAGCCTCTACTTACGGAAGCACGCTGAGAACCCAGTGAACTGGTGGCCCTGGAGTGATGAAGCCCTGGCAACCGCTCGTAAAGAAAACAAACCAATTTTTCTTTCAATTGGATATTCCAGTTGTCACTGGTGCACCGTCATGGAAGGGGAAGCCTTTTCTGACTCTACCATTGCCGAGTATCTGAACGCTCAGTTCTTGCCAATCAAGGTAGATCGAGAAGAACGTCCCGATATCGACAGTATCTATATGCAGGCTTTGCAGATGATGATTGGGCAGGGGGGCTGGCCCCTGAATGTGTTCCTCACCCCCCAGGATCTAGTGCCGTTCTACGGGGGAACTTACTTCCCGCTGCAGCCTCGCTATGGGCGTCCTGGCTTTTTACAGGTATGCCAAGCAATCCGCCGCTTCTACGATGCAGAGCCAGATAAACTGGAAGCGCAAAAAAATAAACTGCTGCAATACCTACAGCGGGCGAATAGCCTCAGCCCTGCAGATTTAGGTAGTGACTTGCTGGAGCGGGGCCTGCAGCAGAATACCGATGTAATTACCCAGGAGGGAGCAGGCACGCGCTTTCCCATGATTCCCTATGCTGGGTTAGCCTTGGAAGGCAGCCGGTTTGAAGTTGGGTCACAGGATATCCTCAAGGCTTGCACTCAGCGGGGGCTCGATCTAGCGTTGGGAGGAATCTACGACCATGTAGGTGGTGGCTTTCATCGCTATACGGTAGATGCCACCTGGACGGTACCTCACTTTGAAAAAATGCTCTATGACAACGGGCAGATCATGGAGTACCTGGCGAATCTCTGGAGTGCTGGGGTGCAGGAACCGGCGATTCAACGGGCGATCGCCGGAACCGTTCAGTGGCTCCAGCGGGAGATGACCGACTCTGCGGGCTACTTCTACGCCGCTCAGGATGCCGATAGTTTTGTTACCCCTAGTGACCCAGAGCCGGAAGAA